>JASHSD010000730.1 GCA_030036985.1 Bryobacteraceae bacterium | reverse complement strand
TCTGCTGGTTCTGCTGCGCGATCAGATTTTCGCCACTGCCACCCGCGCTCCCGTTCTCAGTTTCGATGACTTCGCCACCCTCGGCGCACCACGCCCGAAGTCGCACAAACAACCGCTCGCCTCGGAAACCCTATGCACGCTTGCGGCCTGACAGGAAAAATCTCAGAATCCGGAAACTGAAACTGGCCAATCTCCAGGGGCGGGGCTTCCGCCCCGCCCGAGACCGACCGAAACCACTATCCAACCCTCGAATTTGCGTGACTCCAGGCCGCCCGGAAGGGCGGCTGCAGCGCCGAAGCGCCAGCCCCACAATCAGGCTGGAAAACTCGATCCGGAAAACTACGTGGCATTGGATTGGCAATCCGCCTGGCTTGGAGCGGCCGCAATAGCGGCTGCGGCACTCAAGTTATTCGGACATTCTGCCGATATTTTGGCAGGATATGTTCTCCATCATCGGGATTGTAGTCGTCTTCGGCGCGATCGTCGGCGGGTTTCTGATTGAAAAAGGAAGGATGCCGGTGCTGCTTCAGCCGGCGGAACTCCTGATCATCGGCGGTTCGGCCTTGGGCACGTTGCTCGTCGCCAATCCCCTGCCCCTCGTCATCCGGATCTTCAAGAGCCTGGTCGGCGTGATCGCGCAGAGCCGTTTCACCGCCGCATTCTACCTTGAAAGTCTCAAAATGTTGAGCGATATCTTCCAGTTTGCGCGCAAGAGCGGCATGGCCAAGCTGGAAGAGGATATCGAGAATCCGGAAAAGAGCGTCCTGCTCTCGACGTACCCCAAGATGGCCAGGGATCATCACATTCTGCACTTCGTGTGCGACACGCTGCGCACGGCGGTTGCGGGCGTGGTGGCGCCGCACGATCTGGACGCTCTGATCGAATCCGATATCGATATTCACCATCACGCGATCTCCGCCCCGGTCCGAGCCCTGACCACCCTTGCCGATGCCCTTCCTGGACTTGGAATCGTGGCGGCTGTCCTCGGCATTGTCATCACCATGGGCGCGTTGGGAGGCCCACCGGAACAGATTGGTGAGAAGGTGGCGGCGGCGCTGGTCGGCACGTTTCTGGGGGTGCTGCTTTCCTACGGCCTGGTGGGTCCTCTGGCCGCCAATCTGGAAAAATCCGTTGCCGCGGAATCCGAGTATTATCAGATGCTTCGCGCGGGTCTGATGGCTTTCGCCAAGGGCATGGCGCCGATGATCGCCGTCGAGTTTGCGCGGCGCGCGATTCCGCACGAGCCGCGGCCGACCTTCAAAGAAATGGAAGCGACCTGCAAGGGCAAGCCGGCGGCCGGGGCTAAATCCGACGCGGCGAAGGCGGCCTGATGCTGGCGCAAAGCCCCAAACCCGTAATCATCATTCGCCGCGGGAAAAAACACGATGGCGGCCACCACGGCGGCGCCTGGAAAGTGGCATACGCGGATTTCGTGACCGCCCTGCTGGCATTGTTTATAGTGCTGTGGCTCCTGAGCGCCAGCGAACAGGTGCAAAAAGCCGTCGGCGGCTACTTCGCGGACCCGACGGGTAAAGGCAGGGATATCGGCAACGGGCTGAAGGGCGCCGGCGCCGAGAGTCTTTCGGTGAAAAAAGACGACATGAACCAGCTCAAGCAGAGGCTGGAGGACGCCATCAAGAGCGCCGCCGCGATGCCGAAGATCCGGGAACACGTGATTATCAATGTAACGGGCGAGGGGCTTCGCGTCGAGTTGGTGGAGGGCGATCAGGATACCTTCTTCCAATCGGGCAGTCCGTACCCAACCGACTTCGGGAAGGATCTGCTGCGGGACCTGGCGCACGAGATCGGAAAATTGCCCAACAAGGTCACCATGGAGGGTCACACCGATTCGAAACCCTACCACGGCACGCTCGAATATTCCAATTGGGAGCTTTCCGCGGACCGGGCCAATGCCGCCAGGAGGTTCATGCAGGCCAATGGCTTGCGCGCGGACCAGGTGACGCAGGTTCGCGGCTTCGCGGACCAGAGCCCGCGCGACCCGGAGCATCCTGACAGCGGCAGCAACCGCCGCGTCACCCTGATTATCCAATATCAGGAGCCCCAGCCCGAGACAGCGCCGCCGCCGGCCGCGAAGCCGCCTCCCGCAAAACACCAGTAGCGGCCGGGGCAGCGGGGGCGCCTTCGCGTTACCCCGTATAATGAAGGCATCCCCGACATGAATCCCGCGAATGTGGATGTGAAGCAGACGGTCAATCTGCCTCGCACGAATTTCTCCATGAAGGCCAACCTGCCTCAGGCCGAGCCGAAGATGCTCGCGCGCTGGGCGGCGGAGGATCTTTATGGTCAGATTCGCCGCTCCCGCGCCGGGAAGGAAGTCTATATTCTGCATGACGGTCCGCCTTATGCGAACGGCCGAATTCACCTCGGCACAGCATTCAATAAGATCGTCAAGGATTTCATTGTCAAATCCAGAACGATGGCCGGTTTCGACTCGCCATACGTTCCCGGCTGGGATTGCCACGGACTGCCGATCGAACATAAGGTCGATCAGGAACTCGGCCCGAAAAAAGCGCAGATGACGGCGGCGCAGATCCGCCGCGTCTGCCGTAAATACGCCGAAAAATGGGTCAATCTGCAGCGCGAGGATTTCAAACGTCTGGGAATCCTCGGGCGCTGGGACGATCCCTACCTCACCATGAAGCCGGAATACCAGGCGGTGATCGCCCGGGCGTTCGTCGACTTCCTCGACAAGGGCTACGTCTATAAGGGCCTCAAGCCGGTCAATTGGTGCATTCACGACCGCACCGCGCTGGCCGAGGCCGAGGTCGAGTACGAAAACCACAAGAGCCCGTCGGTTTGGGTGCGTTTTGCACTCAATTCTGATCCCGTGTCGATCGATCCCGCGCTGGCGCGGAAACGGGTTTTCGGCCTGATCTGGACCACCACGCCATGGACCCTCCCGGCCAACCTCGGCATCGCGTTCCACCCGAAATACGAGTACGTGGCGGCGGAGGTCGGCAGCGACATTTACATCGTCGCGGCCGCGCTGTTCGACGAAACGGCGAAAAAATGCGGTTGGACCGACCCCGCCATCGTCGCCCGTTTCCCCGGCGCCAATCTCGATCGCGCGGTGTTCCGCCATCCGTTCATTAACCGGCAGTCGCTCGGCATGATCGCGGATCACGTCACGCTGGAACAGGGAACCGGCGCCGTCCATACCGCGCCCGGACACGGCCAGGAAGACTACGTTGTCGGCATGCAATACGGGCTGCCGGTCTACTGTCCGGTCGACCCCGCCGGGCGGTTCTTCGATCCGCGGGGCTTCGAGGGCCAGATCCCGCCGAGCCTCATCGGCAAAACAGTGTGGGAAGGCAACGCCATCGTCGAGGGCATCCTCAGGGAGCACGGCGCGCTGCTGGCGCTCGAACACATCGATCACTCCTACCCGCACTGCTGGCGCTGCCATAACGCGACTATCTTCCGCGCCACAGAACAGTGGTTCATCGGGATGGACAACCACGCCTTGCGGGCGAGGGCGCTGGACGCCATCAAGGGCGTCAAATGGATTCCCGACTGGGGCGAGGAACGCATCTCGAACATGGTGGCGAGCCGGCCCGACTGGTGCATTTCGCGCCAGCGTGTCTGGGGCGTGCCCATCGTGGTGTTCTACTGCTCGGCCTGCCGCGAACCGCTCACCGAGCGCCGCATCCTCGACCGAGTGGTGGATCTTTTCGAGCAGCATTCGGCCGATGTCTGGTTCGAACGCAGCGCGGCGGAGCTGATTCCCGCCGGCACGGCCTGCGCAAAATGCGGCGCCACGGAATTCACGAAGGAAAACGACATCCTCGACGTCTGGTTCGATTCCGGTTCGAGCCATCTCGCCGTCCTGCGCGAAGAGAATGGCCTGCGGTGGCCCGCCGAACTCTACATGGAAGGCGGCGACCAATACCGCGGCTGGTTCCAAAGCTCGTTGCTGATCGGCGTGGGGCTGAAGGACGGTTCCCCGTTCCGAGGCTGCGCCACCCACGGCTGGACCCTCGATGGCGACGGCCGGCCGCTCTCAAAATCCCTCGGCAATGGCGTCGCGCCGGAAGAAATCATCAAGGAATACGGCGCCGAGCTGATCCGCCTCTGGACCGCTTCGGTCGACTTCATGGAGGATGTCCGCATCTCGCCCGAGATCCTGAAGCGTCTTTCCGAGGCGTATCGCAAGCTGCGCAACACGTTCCGCTATGCGCTGGGTAATCTGCACGATTTCAATCCGGCGGCCGACGCCATCCCCGGCGATCAACTGCTGGAGTTGGATCAGTGGATTCTGGTGCGCGCCGAAGACCTGGTCGCGCGCTCGCGCATCTGGTACGACGAATTCGCGTTCCACAAGGTCTATCGCGCGGTCTACGATTTCGCCACGGTCGATCTCAGCTCGATTTATTTCGACGTGTTGAAAGACCGGCTCTACACGTCCGCGCCGAAATCGCACGCCCGCCGCAGCGCCCAGACGGCGCTCCACCGGCTGGCCTTCGCCCTGGTTCGTTTGTTCGCGCCGATCCTCAGCTTCACCATGGAAGAGGTCTGGCAGCATCTGGGACAGGCGGAAAGCGTCCACAAAGCGTACTTCCCCGAATCCTCCGAACTCACCGAAGGCATCGGCGGCGAACGTCGCAAGCGCATCGAGAACTGGACCCGCCTGATCGAAGTCCGCGACAGCGTCCTCAAGAGCCTCGAAACGGCGCGGCAGGAAAAATTCATCGGCGCGCCTCTCGAAGCCCGCGTGGAACTTTCCGCCGACGGCGATCTCTACCCGCTCCTCAACGAATATGCGCGCGAACTGCCGGGGCTGTTCATCGTCTCCCAAGTCGAGATCCTGAATCACGCCGCGGCGGGTGTTGAAGCGAAGATCCATCGAGCTTCCGGAACCAAGTGCGAGCGCTGCTGGAAATACACCGAGGATGTGGGATCGGACGCGGTGCTGCCGACAGTCTGCGGCCCCTGCGCCGCGGCCATCCGGGAAATCACGGGACATGTCTGACGGCAACCGCCGCATCCTGGCGTTTCTGCTGGCGTCGGGCGTGTTCGCGCTGGATCGCTGGTCCAAATGGATGATCGAGACGCATCTCAGCTCGTTCGACACGAAGACCGTGATCCCGGGATTCTTCAGCCTGGTGTATTCGCAGAACCCGGGAATCGCGTTCTCCATGTTCGCCGATGTGGCCTCGCGTTCGCGCACGCCGGTTCTGATCGCGCTTTCCGTCGTTGCGGTGGCGCTGCTCGCGGTCATGCTGTGGCGGATCGACCGCCTCGACACGCCGTCGGCGGCAGGTCTGGCCTTGATCCTCGGCGGCGCGATGGGCAACGTCTTCGATCGCGTCAGCGCCGGCAGCGTGACCGATTTTCTGGACTTTTACACGGGAACCCACCATTGGTATACCTTTAATGTGGCGGATGCGTCTATCACTTCAGGGGCGGTTTTGATGATATTCAGCATGCTTTTCTCCCCCCGCCGCCGCGCCGCACGATAGGTTTCGCATGTTTCCCAGATTGATTCAGATCGGAAGTTTCTCGCTGCCCACTTATGGGGTGCTGGTGGCGATCGCCTTTTTGACGGCGCTGTGGATGGCGTCGCATTTCGCCAGGCAGCGAGGCATCAGCGGCGAAAAGGTAGTCAACCTCGGCGTCTATTGCGCGCTGATGGGCATGCTGGGCGCGAAAATTCTGATGATTGTGATGGACCCCGAATACCGCGCGCATCCCGCCGAGATCTTCTCCCTCGCGACTCTGCAGAGCGCCGGCATCTTCTTCGGCGGATTCATTCTGGCGATCGTTTTCGCGATCTTCTACATGCGCGCGCAGGATCTGCCCGTGCTGACGACGTGCGACGTCTTCGCTCCGGGCCTCGCGCTCGGCCACGTC
>JASHSD010000729.1 GCA_030036985.1 Bryobacteraceae bacterium | reverse complement strand
CGACTCCGGCAAGCTTGTGGTGGAGGAGGGATTCGCGGTCTCCGGCGCCGATCAGTTCGATATTGACGCCGATCAGGTTTTTATCGGCGGGCAGGATTTCGAGGCCTTCCATTTCGGTTTTGCGGATGGCCTCGCGGACATCTCTGCCATTGACCAATACGTCGTAAATGGTCGGGATTCCCTCGGTTTTCTGGATACCGAGGCCGCTGGTGGTATTGCCCTGCGGGTCGGAGTCGATAACAAGGACAGGAATGTCGCTGGCGGCAAGGGCTGCCGCGAGGTTGATGGCGGTGGTCGTCTTGCCGACGCCGCCTTTTTGGTTGGTGATGGCTATGATTCGGGACAAGAGAGGACTCTGGAAATAACGGGACACGCGACTTCAGTCGCGTCTTTGCCTGAGAGATTTAGAGACGCGACTGAAGTCGCGTGTCCGAGGCACATAGAACCGCCCCACTACACTAGCATGTTTCACGTGAAACATTGAGGATCATTCGCAAATTCGAACCATCAAGCGCTCGATTCACCGCTCAGCTTGAGGTGAGATAGCTGAAGATAGCCGGAGAGGCGACTGAAACTGAAGTCGCGTCTCGAACCGCCATGTTTCACGTGAAACATTCAGCGTGAAACACTGAGATAGATATCCAGGATCGCTACAGCCGCCGGCGTCACGCCGGGAATCCGAGCCGCCTGCCCCAAAGTCGAGGGGCGCACCCGCGTCAGCCGCTCACTCACCTCCCTGGAGATGCCCGGAATCCGCGAAAATTCCAGATCGCCGGGGATTATTCGCAAACTCGAACCCATTAAACGCTCGATCTGCCGCCGCTGCTGATCGATATATCCGGCGTACTTCGTTTCCGTCTCGACCGTCATCAGAACACCCCGCTCCGCCGGGCCCCCTAGGACCTCGGCCACCCACGAACCCAATTTCCCGACGTTCACTTCGGGTCTTCGCAAATACGAACCCATTTGACTCCCATTCAAGGCCTGCATCAGCGTGGCCTTCTGCTCCCGCTTGCGGGCGAACAGGCTCCGCCGTTCCGCCGAAGCCAGTCCGATCTCCTCCGCTACAGGCGTCAGCCGGTCGTCGGCATTATCGATCCGCAGATGCAGCCGAAACTCGGCCCGCGAGGTGAACATACGGTATGGCTCATCCGTCCCCTTCGTAATCAGGTCGTCGATCATGATCCCGATATAGCCCTGATTGCGAGGGATGATTACCGGCGTCTTGCCTGATATCGTCTGCGCGGCGTTGATTCCGGCGATCAGGCCCTGCCCGGCCGCCTCTTCATAGCCCGATGTCCCGTTGATCTGGCCGGCAAGGAACAGCCCCGGGAGCTTCCGAACCTCCAGCCGGTGATCCAGTTCCCGGGCGTCGACCGCGTCATACTCAATGGCGTAGCCGGGCCGGATCATTTCGGCATTATCAAGCCCGGGAATCGACGCGATCATGCCTGCCTGAACGTCGATCGGCATACTGGTCGACATCCCGTTGACGTAGATCTCGTTGGTATCGAGACCCTCGGGCTCGAGGAAGATCTGGTGCGACTCCTTGTCGGGGAACTTGACGAACTTATCCTCTATCGAAGGGCAATAGCGCGGGCCGACGCCCTCGATCTGGCCGCTGTAAAGCGGGGAGCGCGCGATGCTCTCGCGCACGATGCGGGCAGTCTCCGCCGTGGTGCGGGCGAGATAGCACTGAATCTGGGGCCGGTCGATCTTCCCGGTAAGAAACGAGAAGGGAACCGGGTCCGGGTCTCCGAACTGCGGCTCAAACCGCGCCCAATCGATGGTGCGGGCATCCAAACGGGGAGGCGTGCCGGTCTTCAGCCGGGTCCATCCCAAACCGAGATTGCGGACCTGCTCCGCCAGAACTTGGGAGGGCGGCTCGCCGTTGCGGCCGCAACTGAATCGCTGCTCTCCGATGTGCGCCAAGCCGTTCAGGAAAGTCCCGGTAGTGATGATCACAGCGCCGCACAGGATCTTCCGGCCATCGATCAGATGAACCCCGCGCACGCGCCCGTTCTCAATAATGAGCGCCGCCACTTCCGCCTGTTTGATATGCAGATTCGGCTCGCGCTCCAAAACCTCCTTCATGCGGACCCGGTACTGCTTTTTATCGCATTGTGCACGGGGCGACCAGACCGCCGGACCGCGGCTGGTGTTCAACAGCCGAAACTGGATCCCCACGGCGTCCGTGACCTCACCCATCACGCCGCCCAAGGCGTCGATCTCGCGCACCAGGTGACCCTTGGCGATGCCCCCGATCGCGGGATTGCAGGACATCTGCGCGATAAGGTCGGCATTCATCGTGATCATGGCAGTCCTCAGACCCAGACGGGCGCAGGCGCGCGCGGCTTCGCAGCCGGCGTGACCGCCGCCGATAATCACGATGTCGTAGGCCAACTCCATTGATAACATTGTAGTCTGTGAAAATATTGGTCATCGGCGGCGGAGGGCGCGAACACGCGTTGGCGTGGAGATTACGAAGATCCCCTTCTGTCACCACGGTTTATGCTTCGCCGGGAAACCCCGGAATCGCCGCAGAAGCTGAATGCATTCAATCTACAGATTATGTTGAAATCGCCAAAGACCTCGGCATCGACCTCACGCTGGTGGGACCCGAAGCGCCGTTGGTTGCCGGGCTTGTGGATCAATTCCGCGCCCGCGGACTGGCGATCGTCGGTCCGACACAGGCCAACGCGGCCCTCGAAGGCAGCAAGATCCATTCGAAGCGCTTCATGCGGAAACTCGGCATCCCGACCGCGCGCTTCGAAAGCATCGACAACGCCAACCAGTTCCCGGCCGATATTCGCTATCCCATCGTTCTTAAGACCGACGGACTCGCCGCCGGCAAAGGCGTCGTGATCGCGCAGAACCGGGCGGAAGTCGATGCCGCGCTCTCGAGCCTGCCCTTCCCGATGGTCGTCGAGGAATTCCTCGAAGGCGAGGAGGTCAGCTTCATTGTTCTTTGCGACGGCAGGCGGGCCGTTCCCCTCGAGCCTTCGCAGGACCACAAGCGGACATTCGATGGCGACCGGGGTCCGAACACCGGAGGCATGGGCGCTTACTCCGATTCCGGTATCCTCTGCGAACGCGACCGGGGAAAAATCCTCGACACGATCGTCGAGCCGGTGGTCCGCACCGCGGGCTATACGGGGTTCCTCTATGCGGGGCTGATGATGACAGCCGATGGTCCGAGCGTGCTCGAATTCAACGCGCGCCTCGGCGATCCCGAAACGCAGCCTCTCATGATGCGCCTGCGCAGCGATTGGGGCGAGGTGTTGCTGTCCGCGGCCCGCGGTTCGCTGAATGTCGACCGCCTGGAATGGTCGCCCGAGCCGGCGACGTGCGTGGTCATGGCATCGGGTGGATACCCGGGAGCGTACGAAACGGGGAAGAAGATCGCCGGCATCGAGTCCGTCTCGGATGCGGTTGTTTTCCATGCCGGAACAAAACGTATCGGCAATGATTTGGTG
>JASHSD010000728.1 GCA_030036985.1 Bryobacteraceae bacterium | reverse complement strand
AGAAAATGGCGCGCGATATGGAGTACTTCCCCGAGGAACTCGAGGGTTTGGATGCCATGCTGTCGGATACCTACTTCTGCAATTTTTCCTTGTTTCAGAGCATGCCGGACAGTTGGGCGATCAAACAGCTCTTTCCCATCATGCCGATCCATCGCCTTAACGAGAAACCCACGCACCACGCGGTGCTGGGCGACATCACCTGCGATTCGGACGGGAAAGTGGATCAGTTTATCGATCGCCGCGATGTGAAGCGGACGCTGGCGCTGCACGATTTCAACGGCCAGGATTATTACATCGGATCGTTCCTCGTCGGCGCGTACCAGGAGATCCTCGGCGATCTGCACAATCTCTTCGGCGATACGAACGCCGTGCATGTGCGGCTGGGTCCGTCGGGCGAAGTACTGCTCGACGAGGTGATCAAGGGAGACACCGTGCGCGAGGTGCTGGATTACGTGCAGTTCAAGGTCGACGGGCTGGTGGCGCGGCTGCGAAAGAGCGTGGAGTCCGCGGTGCGGGAAGGCCGGCTGACCTACGAGGAATCCGGTCGCCTGCTGCGCTTCTATGAAGAAGGGCTGCACGGCTACACCTATCTAGAAGACGCCCACGAACGGTAATTCTCACCGCGCGCCTGAGCCTTGAATGGAAAACACGCGGCTGCCAGGGCAGGACGGCATCCTGTAGCGGATTGGCAATCCGCTTCTCCTGTGGAGCGCAACGGACGGACGATTGATAGAGCCGAACAAATGACCGTATCCGAGAGTTTTCTGCATCTCACCGCGCGTCTGGGAAATCCGTCCGGTTCTCCGGAGGTGAAGCCGGCGTAGTGCTGGCCGAACTGAACGACCTGCTCACCGCGGCCTCGGCCAGCGCATTCTCACTAATAAAATACTGGCCGCTCTGCCGGATCGCGCCGTGGACTTCGCGCTTACAATATGAGCATGGGAAGCACAAGTTCGAAGCCGCCAGCCTCGAAGCCGGCCCGTAAAACGAAGGCGCCTGGATCGGAATCACCTGCGCGGGCGGGGCTGCGGCCGGTTCGAATCTGGATCCCGGATCTCGACGACCAAACATTCCGCCGGGAGGCGGATTGCCAGTCTCTGGCCGTAGCAATCTCGTCGCTCGCAAAAGAAGATCAGGATTTCATTGATGCATCACCATGACCGAATGAAGCGCGGCAAGATTTGGACGGTCGCGGGAGGCAAAGACTACGCGGGCAAGCCGCGCCCCGTTGTCATTGTCCAGGACGAGCGATTCGATTCGCTTGAATCGGTAACAGTGTGCGGTTTCACGTCCGACCCGCGCGAAGCTTCGCTGTTTCGGATTGCCGTCGCGCCGACCGCTGCCAATGGAAAGACTGTCAGTCGGCTGATGGCCGACAAGATTACCACGGTACCGAAGGCAAGGCTCGGGGTCCGGATCGGCAGGCTTGATGCGGCAGATATGGTTCGCCTGAATCGCGCGATCCTGATCTTCCTGAACCTCATCCAAACCTGAGAGCCGAGGCGGACGCCACCGATTCGCTCCCCTCAACTCGCGAACGGCACAATAATAGCCGAGCGCGAATCGGGCGCTGTCGGAAACACGGTGAACAACGGCTTGGCCTGCACTTTCCCCAGCGCGCCCGGATTGTGATCGAGCACCGTCGGTATCCGCACCACCGAGACATTCCCGGTGCGCCGGTCGAGAACAAGCGCGTACTCGCCGTCAGGGGTCAACACGACTTCGCCCGGATTTTCGCCCACGTGCACGGAAGCGGCCGGCGCGCGCGTTTCAATGTCCAGAATCGTCAGATCGCCGCTTTCCAGATTGGTCACGAAAAGCAGATTGCGCTGGTCGGAAACGGCCATGGCATAAGGTGTTCGTCCCGCGAGCACCGTCTGATCCACTTCGTTCTGGAACGGATCGACGATGGCGACCGCGTCCTCGCCCGCCCCGGTAACGAACATCTGTCCACCATCGGTGTTGAAGCAGAACTGCGTGGGCGCAATCGGCAATGGCAGCCGCGCCAGCAGTCTTCCGGTCGCGCAATCGATGGACACGATTTCGCGGGAAGCCGCCGCTCCCGCCAGAATCGTCTCGCCGTCCTTGCGGAAGCGCAGCACGCCGCAGGGAACCCCGACGTCGGTGGTCCCGGTGAGTTTCAGATCCGGCAGGTTGACGCGCAGAATCGTATTCCTGGCGGGAATGGCGACCGCGGCTTGTCCCGCGTTAATGTCGAGGTCCGAGGCCGCGCCAGGGAGCGGCAGGCGCGCGGTCACCTTTCCCGTCGACAGGTCGACCGCCAGGAGCGCGTTCGCCTCGTCGGCCAGAATAATCGCCGAGGCGCCGCCGCGGGAGAGGCGAGCCGCGACCGGTTTGGCCGGCAACCCGATCTTTCCCACCACCCGAAACTGCGCGGGGTCGATCGCCGTCAGACACTGCCCGTCGTGACACAAAGCCAGCACCCGGCCGCCCGCGAATAACAACTGCTCCGGCGCGTGTTCCAGCGGGATGCTCTTCACGCGCCGGAAGAACGCCAGATCCGCTCCCGCGACGGACTTCTCGCCGCGGGCGGCAACGAACAGCCAGCCGCGATATCGCGTGGCGCGCTTCCGCCCGCAAGCCGCGGCAATCGCGGCCGCCGATGCGGTCAGAAATTCGCGGCGAGAGAGATCCATCCCCGTGGTCACCGTTACCGATTATCGGATACGTCCATGAGCCGTTCTGTTATGGCTGGGGAAATACGAAAAAGTGAATCCGGAAGCTATTAAAATTACGCAATTCAGGTGTACGATGGAAGCAATTCCGAAAATCGGAAGAACACTGAAACGTCAGGTTCGGCGGGCACACGAAGTGTCGAGGGCGGTCGTATTTTCGTGCGTGTTACTGGGAGGTCTGGCGGTTTCGAATCCGCTGTGCTCACAAGTACAGATGCACGGAACCGATGCTGCGGGTACGATCAATTTAGTCGGTAACGACAGCGCCGTCCTCGATTCCGGTGAAACGAAGAAAGACCTGCCCTGCACCGTCACGCCGGTAAAGCCGGTGCTGGGGTTCGATCTCCGCTTCCACTCCGGGTACGATATCCAGGTTCCTCTGCGTGAACTATCCGGCAACGGCGGTCTGCTGACGATCGTCTTCCGGGTCACTCCGCCCGAGGCCAAGGAGTCGCCGATTTATTTCGCCCAGCACTACAACGTTCCGCCGATTGACGACGATGCGTCGGGCGACGCGTACCTCGCGGGCGGGTTCGACATCGGCGAAGGCGATTATCACGTGGACTGGCTGATGCGCGACCGCATCGAGCGCATCTGCTCGTCGAATTGGGACATCACCGCCTCGCTCCCGGGCCGCGATCAGGACATGAAACTGCCCATCGCCCGGAACCATATCCAGGAGTCGGATCAGGAGTTCTTCAAGCCCGAGCCGGCGGTGGCCCGGAACAATCCCGACAGCCGGCTCAAGGGCGGGTTGGGAGTCAAAATCCTGATCAATTACGCGCCGCAGGTGGGCAGCGCGTCGGCCATGCAGCCCATCGACACCAGCGCGCTGGTGTCGATCCTGCGCAACATCGCGCGCGACCCTCGGATATGCCGCTTCTCTCTCGTGGCATTCAATATGAACGACCAGCGGGTGGTCTACCGCCAGGCGGATGCAGACACCATCGATTTCCCCAAACTCGGCAAGGCTCTCAGATCGCTGCGGTTCGGCATGGTCGATTACAAGGCGCTGTCGGATCCGCACAGCGGACGCGATTTCCTTGATAAGTTCCTTACGGAAGAATTGGCCGACAACACTGCGGACGCGGTGATTATCGCCGGTCCGCAGGTCAATCTAACGGATACCATCCCTTCCGATAACCTGAAAGACCTTCCAAGTGTGCCTTTTCCCGTGTTTTACCTGAATTACAACCTGTTTCCGGCGGAGAATCCATGGCGGGATCCCATCGGGAACGTGGTGAAACACCTGCACGGCTATGAATACACCATCGCGCGGCCCCGGGACTTGTGGACTTCGTGGTCTGATATCATGTCGCGTATCGTAAAGTTGAAACTGGTTACGGTCGAGGCTACGTCCTCACAATAAGACATGTTCAGAGGCTTTGGTGGTCTGCTGAGTCTTCCCGTTTTCGGGCTAGCGCTGGTGAGCGCCGGTTCTACAACTGCTTTCGCCCAGCATTTCACCGACCGCGACACGCTTGCCCCGGTTTATCCCAGTCCCCAATCCGTCGTGGATCAGATGCTTACGCTGGCGCAGGTGCAGCCGGGCGAGATGGTTTACGATCTGGGCTGCGGCGATGGGCGCATCGTGATTGCGGCGGCGCAGAAATTCAAGGCTCGGGCCGTCGGCATTGAGATCAGGCGGGAGGTTTACGAGCGCACATTGGCCAGGGTGGCGATGCTGGGATTGAGCGATCAGGTGAAGATCGTTCTCGGTAACGCGCTAAGGTACGACCTTAGTCCGGCGGACGTGGTGACGCTCTACCTGCTGACCAGCTCGAATGAGCGCCTGAAGCCGATTCTGCTGCGGGACCTGAAGCCTTCGGCGCGGGTTGTGTCTCACGATTTCGAGATCCGCGGATGGAAGCCGGTCACCACCCACCGGATGGTGGTTGATGGCCACGCGCACATGATCTATCTCTACAGAATCGCATCGCAGCCGCGGTAATTCGGACCTGCGACTTTAGTCGCGGTAACTCGGACACGCGACTTTAGTCGCGTCTTCGGGCGCGAGGTCGCCTGTCCGCTCACAGCACAATAGAGCCCGTCTGCCGGCAAATTCATCCGTTCATCGGATTCATCTGCCCGATTCCGGAACCCTTGAAAGACCCTGAAATAAGATGCCGAATTCTGCTCGGGCCGGAGCCCTGTTCCTGATTGCAGCCGCGTTCAGTTATGCGCAGACGACCGGCGCCGGCATCGTGCAGGGAACGGTGCTCGACCCCTCCGGCGCCGCCATTCCCGGAGCAACCGTACAGATCCAGAACCCGGTTTCCCATTTCGACAAAACCGCGATGACCGACGCGCAGGGGAAATTCCAGATCGGCAACGTCCCCTACAACAACTATCATCTGAGCGCCACAGCCACCGGGTTTCAGGGCGCCGAACAAGACATCAACGTACGCTCGCCTCTGCCGGTCGAAGTCAATATTGCCCTGAAGGTCGGCGCCGCGACCACCAGCGTCACGGTGAGCGAAGCCGGCGATCTGGTCGAAACCGATCCTTCCACCCACACCGACGTGGACCGCGGCCTGTTCGACAAACTCCCGCTGCAAAGCGCGTCCTCTTCGCTCAGTTCGCTGGTCACCCTCGCCACGCCCGGCGTCGCGGCCGATTCGAACGGCCTGTTCCACGGCCTCGGCGATCACGCCTCGAATTCCTTCTCGATCGACGGCGAGCCGATCACCGATCAGCAGAGCAAGGTTTTCTCGAACCAGTTGCCCGTCGACGCCGTCCAGTCGATGGAAGTCATCGAAGGCGCCCCGCCTGCCGAATACGGCGATAAGACGAGTCTCATAGTCGTGGTGACCACCCGCTCGGGCCTTGGCGTCACCAAACCGCACGGCGACGCCACTGCTTCCTACGGAACCTTCGGCACCACCAACGACAGCTTCGATTTGTCCTATGGCGGGCAGAATTGGGGAAATTTCATTTCGGTCAACGGTCTCGATACCGGCCGTTTCCTTGACACGCCCGAGTTCCAGGTCTTCCACGATCGGGGCAATCAGGAGAATTTCTTCGATCGTGTGGATCGGAGATTCTCCGACAAGGATTCGCTGACGTTGAACCTCGGCTTCACCCGCTCCTGGTTTCAAACGCCCAACTCCTACGACGCCCAGGACGCGACCGCGTGGACCGGCCTCGTCGTAAATACCGGCGGCATCGGCCCCAACGGTTTGCCGGTCGGCTCCCAGGATCAGCGGTCGCAGATCCGCACCTTCAACGTCTCGCCGGCCTGGACCCGGATCCTGAACGCGAACAGCATATTTACTCTGGGGGCGGACGTCCGCCAGGATCAGTACAACTATTTCCCGAGCGGCGATCCCTTCGCGGATTTCACCCCGGACCTGCAGACGGCCACCGAGGGCCAGAATCGCAGCTTGAAGAACGCCGGCGCGCGCGCCAGTTATTCGTGGATCAACCACGTTCACAATCTCAAAATCGGCACGAATTACGAGCAGACGTTTCTGACGGAACGCGATTCATTCGGCCTTGTGGACCCCGTCGCCAACGCGCCCTGTCTGAACGCCAACGGAACCGCCTACACGAACCCGCTGGTGACTAACCCGGCATCCTGCGAGCTGATGGGCCTGCAGGCGAACACCGGCCAGGGCTCGGTCCCGGCGTTCATTCCGCTCCTCGGGTGTTACGACCTCACCCGCACGGCGACGCTGCCCTCGTCCGACGGCTGCCCCAACTCCACCAGCGAAGACTATCTGTTCTACGGCCACACCGACGTGAAGGAATTCGCGTTCTACATTCAGGACGCGATCACGCTCAAGAACTGGACCTTCAACCTGGGCCTGCGCTTCGATAAATACAACGGCCTGACCCGCGCCGCCATGGGTGAGCCGCGCCTCGGCATCGCTTACAACCTGAAGCCCACGAATACGGTGTTCCGCGTCTCTTATGCGCGCACCATGGAAACTCCATTTAACGAGAACCTGGTGCTCGCGAGCACGGGATGCAACGATCCGGTGATTGCCGCCTTCCAGACCCTCGTGCCCGGAGGAGCCTGCGTCACCACCACCCCGCTGAGTCCCGGTCACCGCAACGAGTTTCACGCCGGACTACAGCAGGCATTCGGCAAGTACTTCGTGCTGGATGGCGAGTACATCTGGAAGTACACCCACAAGGCTTTCGATTTCAGCGTGCTCGGCAACACGCCGATCACGTATCCGATCGA
>JASHSD010000727.1 GCA_030036985.1 Bryobacteraceae bacterium | reverse complement strand
TTCCTCTTCGCTGGTAGGATCAACCAACTCAGCCGCCTCGCCGCAAACCTCCGGTAAAGCCGACCGATTTCCCGCAACCACAGGAATCCCGGCCGCCATAGCCTCAACCAGCGGCATACCGAAACCCTCATCGAGCGACGGAAACGCGAAGATGCTCGCGCGCGCGTACCACCGCGCGATCTCTTCCTCATCGAGATATCCGGTCACCTGAACGCGCGCATCGGCGTCCCGAAGCATCTCCTCGGCCTCGAATCCGCGCGATCCGGCCAGCACCAGCTTCCAGTCGCCCGGCATCGCCCGAAACGCGCGAATCAGCCGCGCCTGATTCTTGCGCTTCTGAATCGCCCCCACGCACAGCACCACCTTCTCGCGCGGCACATCCGGAATAGGGCGGGGAATCACGCCATGGTGGATGACGCGAATCCGCGCGGCGGGCACCTTCAGATACTGCTCGACCTGCGCAGCCGTGAAGGCCGAAACGGCAACGATCAGATCGGCACGCGCCGCCGCTTCGCGGGCCTGCAGCGCAAACCGGGCGCGGAAATCCGCCATGCTGTATTCGCCCGAAAGGACGAACAGATCGTGGAACGTGGCAATCTGGTGGCGAAACCGGCGCTTCGGCAGGCGCTGATTGAGGCCGTGGAAAATCGAAGCCGAACGGCTGCCCCAGGAGTCGGAGAGAAACCGCCGTTTCACGTTCGGATACCGTGGCAATCCCCTGGCGCGCCAGTATCGGTTCGAGCGATAGAACCACTCCCAGGATTCATCCGGATGCGAGGCCGCAAGACCCTGCAGGATCTCGCGCGAATAGACCCCGACGCCTGAGAGCGCGGGACCGAAACTGTAGGTAGCATCGAGGGCAATGGGCATTCGTCGCCGGCCGGCGGAATCAATACCGTAGCACCGATCCGGACGATTCCGCTATCGTAGGACAAGCATGAACCGCGAGCTTACGCCGGGCGAGGAGCAACTTATTCGCTGGATGCTTGAGCACGGGAACGCGGATGCGCCGGCATTTCTGCAGCAGCTTGAGAAGGCCCGTGTTACTCAGTACCGGTGCCCTTGCGGCTGCGCAAGTATCAACCTCTCCATTGAGGGTCTGGCCGAGCCATCCGGAGGAATGCATGTTTTGGCGGAATTCATCTTCGGCACCGACGAGAAGTTGAGCGGCATCTTTGTTTGGGAGCAAAGCGGGGTCCTCGCCGGTCTTGAAGTTTACGGTTTATCTGGTGACGCGCCTAAGACCTTGCCGTCACCCATTTCTCTGCGGCCGTTTTCCTGACAAAAAAGGTCAGGCGCTCCGGAATCGCACACGTCTGTCTCAGAATCGAGAAAACTCTCGTTGCGACTATCCTATCTGATCTTCCTTCAGCTTCCGACAGAGCAAAGGTTCTCCAGATCCCAAGAATCGGCACGGCGGTAGTCCGATCGCTCCCAAAAAAATTACGTGCTAAAGCGAGAACTACGAAGTATTTTCGCAGGCAATTTTACCGCGGCACAAAAGACGGGACTTGCCGGCGCCAGGCGGCCCGGCAATGATGGCCATTCGGGGCTGGGCCATCAACCGCCGAAATCGCGATCCGAACCTTCCCGCATATCAGCCGGAAGTTCTTTTACCAGCAGATTACCTTCCGCATCGAGCAGGCTCCGGCGTAACTCATCGCCCTCGGCCTTCACGCGCGCCAACCCGGCGGTGAACATCTGATCGTCGAGAGCATCCATCTCGCTCTCATCGTCGAGATTCACGTTTTCAATCGTCAGGCGCTTTGTGACCGACATCGTTGCCCCCAGGCCCATTATCCTACCTGGTATTCCTTCAGCTTCCGATAAAGCGTCGTTCGCCCGATTCCGAGCATCTGCGCCGCGGTAGTCCGATCGCCCCGGGTGTATTCCAGCGCCTGACAGATCGCCCGCCGCTCCAGCTCATGCAGCGGCACAATTGTCTGTCCCGACAGCGACCCATTCCCGCCGACCGCCATAGCGGACGCCACCCCGGCCTCGGCCCGCCGATGATTCACCACACTCGACGGCAGATCGGCGAAATGCAGCAGCGGCCCCGAATTGAACGACATCATCCGGTCCAGGCAATTCTGCAGTTCCCGAATATTTCCCGGCCAATTGTAATTCAGCAGAGCGTCCATCGCGTCATTTGAAAGCGAATACCTCGCCGGCGCCCGCTCCAGAAAGCGTTCGATCAGCAAGGGAATATCTTCCCTCCGCTCGCGCAGCGGCGGAATGGTGAGCCGCACCACGTTCAGCCGGTGAAACAAATCCTCGCGGAACCGTCCGACCGCCACCTCCTTCCGCAGATCCCGATTGGTCGCCGCAATGACGCGGAACTCCACCTTGATGCGCTGCACCGACCCCACCGGCCGCAATTCCTGCTCCTGCAGCACCCGCAGCAGCTTCACCTGCATATCGAGCGGCAGTTCGCCGATCTCGTCCAGGAACGCCGTGCCGCCGTTGGCCTGCTCGATCAGCCCGTGTTTGGTTTCGCCGGCTCCGGTAAACGCGCCTCGCACATGACCGAACAATTCGCTCTCGATCACCGTTCCCACCAGCGACCCGCAATCGATCGGGACAAAACGGCCTCGCGGGGCCGCATTGAAAATCGAACGCGCGACCACCTCCTTGCCCGTGCCGCTTTCTCCCTGAATCAGGACCGGCACACGCCGGCTGCCGAGCCTCTCGATCTGCATCCGGATCTTCAGAATGGCGGGCGAACGCCCGACGAACCCGTTGGGGAGATGTTCCCCCGTTTCTCTCATGCCATGTGTGTAGTGCCGAAACGGGAAAAAATTCTCAGGGATCGAGGCGCACCACAAACGCCTGCGGTTCACGCTGCTCCTGGCGGATGCGCTGAGCCAACTGCTCGGCCGCTTCCTGAGAATCTTCGCGTCCGGCCAGCACGCGCCAGACCGGAGGATTGCCCGCCCGCTGCACGGCTTTCGCGAACCCATAGGCCGTCATCATGTTCTGCGTGGCGCGGTCGGCATTGGCCTTCACGGCGAAAGCCCCGATCTGGACGGCAAAGAGCGCCGGCTCGGGATTGGCGGGCGCCGCGATCACGGTCAACTCGACCATCCCCGTGCCCGGGCCGATCAGGTCGATCGCCCTTGCGGCGGCGTGGGAAAGATCGATGATGCGGCCCTGCACGAAAGGTCCGCGATCGATGATGCGCACGTCGACGGTCTTATCGTTGGCCAGATTCCGCACGCGCACGAAAGTCTGGAACGGCAGGGTGCGATGCGCCGCCACCATGGTTTCCATGTCGTAGATTTCGCCGTCGGCGGCCGGGCGCCCGGCGTAGGGATAGCCGTACCAACTGGCCAGCCCGCGTTCCGTAGAGCCGATGGGAGCGGGGACGGGGACGGTCGCGACCCGCACTTTCTTTTTGCCGCAGCCGGCGATAAGGACGGCGATAAGGATCGAAAGCGCAACGGCGGAACGCATCTTAATACCATCATCGTAACGAAGCGCGCCGGGCTCTGTGTTCGCAAGGTGGCGCGGACGCTCGCGTCTGCAGCACCGGCACTCGTGCCTGTGTTTTTCGGGCTGGAGCTTTCCCTATCCTGAAGCCGGCGCAAATTTACGCGGCAATAGCCTTTTCTTGAGCATCAGCCTGAGATCGATCGGTATCTCAAGGACAGCCAGGCGAGTTCGATCGGCAGAGCATTCCCCTTGCCGAGGAAAACCCCGGCCTTTGGGCGAGACTGTAGCGCAATGCCACATCGTGTTTTGTGGGGCGGACCTTCCGGCCTGCGGCCGACGCCCTCGTCGGCCTGGCCGGGAACGCGAGGGCATTGATTCGCAGGCCCAGCAGTGTTGGGACCGGGGCAGGGGCAGATCAGGCGTGTTGTTCAAACGCGTCGGTGGCTGAACCCACAGCCGAACCGAACCCACGCGGCCTGTAGTAACATAATGGATTAGCCCACCAGAAGGTTCCCAAATGCAGAACGCGTTGTTATCGAAATTCGTTGAAAAGAAGCG
>JASHSD010000726.1 GCA_030036985.1 Bryobacteraceae bacterium | reverse complement strand
CTCGCAAGACCGGAGCGATCTCGTACCTGATGTACACCAGCTTTCCCGTCAGCACCAACAACGACGTCCAGGGCCTGAAATTCGAAAATGCCAAGCCGGTGTATTTCCCGCCGATAGATCGCCGATGGTCATTCTCCGGTGAATTCGGAAGTTTTGCAGGCTGGAATGGCGCGGTGTTCCACGATATCGACGGCTCGATCGGCGGCGTCCCGGATTCCTATATTGTTATCGATAACGGGATCGCGGACGATAATCAAGCCTGTCAAATCAAGCCGGCATGGAACGCCGCCGTGTGCAAGGGGGATTACGGGCGCCTCAATATTGGCGGCGTCGGAGGGTTCGGTCGCGGAGGGTTCGGCGGTCGCGGCGCAGGCGCCGCCAGGGGCGGAGCTGCCGGTCCTGACGCGGCTGCAGGTCGTGCCGGGCTTATCGCGGCTGCCGGTCGTGGCGGACCCGCCGGCCGAGGTGGCGGTTTTGGCAGAGGAGGCGCCCCTGGAGCCAATATGCCGATCGTTCTCAGCCGCAATGGCAGGGAGCTTACCGTAAACGGGGACACCACGATTCGCGCCGATACCGAGATCAAGGCGCAAACCGAAAGGACGCCCCTGTCGATCAGCGTGAGGGAGCTCGACAAGGGCTCCTGGGTTATTCTTGAGCTGCCGGGATTCACTACCGCAACCTCCGGTACGCCGCAAGAAAGCCTGGATGCGCTGCGCAGCGCCGGCAGCACCTCGTACTACCGCGGAGATGGCGCACTTTGGGTAAAGGTTGTCTCCAGCGGTGGCGGCGCTCGCGCCGGCGCCGGCGGTCGTGGCGGCTTACCTGGAGAAAGTATTCAAGTCAGCAGGTAAGGTCAGCGGGTAAGCTGACCCCTGCCGGATAAGACGTTGTATAAGGAAGAGCCCCCGGCCTGCGCCGGGGGCTTTCTATCCCGATAGCGGCAGAAAACACCCGGCGGGGCCTGCTTATGAGGCTTCCCGCTACGGGTCCGCTTTTCTCCAGCGGGTGCAAGGCCCGCACGGGTGCGTTCGCGGATTCGGATACTTATCTCGGCGCTTGCCTTACCGTAAAGCATTACGTGGGACGGGAAACTGGTTCGGTATTTCGAGAACGCCTTCCCGGGAGAAGCGCTCAAACGCCCAAAAGAGAAGAACGCAAACCGGGGCGGCGTCGCGCCACATCCCTCCGAAACCCGATGCGGTCGGATTGCGCTCCGACGTTACCGCTTGGGCGCGCGCTGGAGGTGAGCGATCGCCGGGCAAGAATGACTCGCCGGCAGGTTGACGGACAACATCGACAATGCAGGATTGCGCTTGACAAGTCGTTTCCAACGAAACTATATTGCTTTCCAAGGAAACAGTAATGAGCGACATCGCAGCAAAGCCCGACAATTCCGCCCTCGAAGCGCACCTCGGCTATTGGCTGCGGCGCGTCTCCAATCATGTGTCCGGAACCTTTGCGAAGGCCTTGCAGGAAAGGCATGTCTCGGTCGCCGAGTGGGTCGTGCTGAGCCATGTCGATGAGAATCCGGAGATCAGGCCGGCCGAGCTTGCCGGGACGATCGGCCTGACCCGCGGCGCCATATCCAAAGTCCTCGACAAGCTTGAGGACAAGAAGTGGCTCACACGAAAGACCCTGGAGTCGGATAACCGCGGCCAACTGCTCTACCTGACACAACAGGGGCGCCGCGTCCTTCCCGAACTCAGGGAAATAGCCGATCGCAACGACCGGCGGTTTTTCGACTGCCTCAATACCAGGGACAAGGCGATGCTTGGGCAGGTGTTGCGCAAGCTGACAACATCCAACGAGATCTCGGACGTCCCGGTCGAATGAATATGAACGAAAAAGGAGAAGAGATGAGTAAAGCAATCGAGAATCTGCGAACCGCCCAGGAACAAGCCATGGCGATCCGGCCGAAGGTCGGGGGCTTCCCTTATCTGGCGGAGACGCTTCGACGCGCGGGCGTGACGAGGAACCTCTGGTCTCTCCCCGCCTGCCAGAGCATTTTTCTGACGAATGACGGCCCGGTTGTCATGCAGGGGCAGCCGCTGGTTGCGGGCGCGGCGGATATTCCGGCGTTCGACCGAGACGGGCTCATCAAGGCATTGCGCATCGATCAGGCCGGCGAAAGTACCTTCCCGGAATTTCTCGCGGCTTCGTGGCGCGCGGGCGTCGTTCAATACGATGTTGATTTCGAGAAACGGACCGTCAGCTACTACGGCTGCAAGGGTGAGGAATACGTGGAAGCCTATGGTGCGGTGGACATCGGCTAGAGCGCCTGAAAATTTTGAACACTTTTGTACCCAGACCTGCTCTGGCCGTCTTCATCATCATCTCCGCCTGTTGCGCCGCGCCACACCGAGCCGGCATCCGATATCGCTTTCATTGCCGCATTACCTCGACCTCGCACTGCCCGTCAGCCGGCGCCCCGCATTGGCCGGCCTGTCGCCGCCCACTCCCGTGCACTGAAAATGCAGTGCAGACCGTTGGGGCGCCGTCACTGGACGACCGGACCACTCTGAGCATGAGCGCGGATTCGTAACGATCGGCAACTCCAAACGCGGTCATTTGCCGATAGACGCCGGAGAAAACAGTATTGAGTGACATTGCCTTTGTCGCCGAGCCGGGCGAACTGGTGGCGCTGGTCGGCCCGTCCTGCGGGGCAAAACTACCATCACTCACCTGATTGCCCGGCTTTATGACGTCCCGGAACGGCTCGGTGAGGATCAACGGCATCGACGTCCTTCCTGGCATTACGCCATGGCCAATGCCACCATAAGATTATGACCATCGGCGTGCCGAAGGAAATCAAAGATCACGAAACCCGCGTCGGGCTGGTCCCCGGCGGTGCGACCGCTTTGCGCGAAGCCGGCCACGAAGTGCTCGTCGAAACGCGCGCCGGCGAAGGCAGCACGATCTCCGACGAAGAGTACATCCAGGCGGGAGCCACTATCGTCCCGCACGCCTCCGAAGTCTGGAAACGCGCCGACCTGATCGCCAAGGTC
>JASHSD010000725.1 GCA_030036985.1 Bryobacteraceae bacterium | reverse complement strand
GGCTTCCATCCCGAGCATGTCGAGCGGCTGGCCGCTTATTGGGCCGAGGCGCTCGGAGGCCCGACCGCGTATTCCGACGCGTATGGTGAAGAGACTGGCGTCGTCAGGATGCACAGCGGGAACGGGGAACACGACGAAGTGGACCGCCGCGCGATTGCGTGCTTCGATCAGGCTGTGGCCGATGTCGGGCTGGCAGGCGACGCCGCTTTGCGGCAGGTGCTGCACGACTACTTCGCCTGGGCCACGACAACGATGTCCCGCTACCCGCGATCCGCCGACGATGTGCCCGACGGCCTCAGCCTTCCGCGCTGGTCATGGGACGGGCTCCAGGATTCGCTCCCCAAGCCCCTTTGAATGGGTTATGATTCGACCAGCAGGTCGTGAGAAGCGCGATCGCAATTCTCGCATTGGCTGTCGCGTGGCCGGCGCAGGCCGCGCCGCCGAAGCTCATCCAGGGCTATCGGCTCGAAGGCCTTCCACCGCCTCCTTCGGGCTTCTACCGCACCGTGTCCTTCGCTCTGTCGCCGGACGAGCAGTGGATCGCGGTGGTGGTAAGCACAACCAGGAAAGACACGATCAACGCGAAGGTTTGGGCTCTCGATAGCACGCTTCTGCTGTTGCCTGTCCACCCGTCGAGCGGCCAACGGGTTCAGATCAGTCCGGCTATGCGCACCGGGAAGCCGCTCTGGTCGCCCGATTCGAAAGCCGTCGCGGTCCAGGCGGCTGTCGCGAACCGGCAGGAGTGGAATACGGGAACTTCCGTCATCAAGGCGTACAACCTTCGCGGGGAACTGCTGTGGACGGGGCCGTCGTCGGGAGGGATGGCCGGGTTCATCGATCCGGGACACTTGTTGGTGCGGCACCGGCAGCGCAACCACAAGCCCGCCGGGTTTGACACGATCAACGTGCGAACATCGGCGGTTACCCCGTGGCCGGTACCCCGGCATTGGATGTTCGCCGCTATGAACCCGGACCGCCGGCTTGTCGCGATGTTCCCGGACAGCGAAAAGACGAAGACGGTGATTGTCGATTATGCGACCGGGAAGGTTCTGCAATCCATGAAGAACCAGGTTTCGGACCTTTACTGGTATGGGCCGATGTTTGTGCATTTCGCGGAACATGGCAAGGCGGTGTGCTTCGCGGCCCTTGATGCCCAGAGCTTTTCGGTCAGGTTCTCCAACTACCCGATTTGCCGGGACGTGGATACCGGCCGCACCATCGCCGAGCTGAAGACCGTGGACGGAGGCGAGCCGGCGGATGCGAGTTCCGCAGGCACGCGCGTGGTGCTCACGAACCTGAATGGCTTTCCGGGCGCATCGCGGACCGAAGCCGAAAGCCGATCGAAGGCCGACGCCATCAGCGGACCGGGACTCCAAACCTACAGCGGGAACGTGGTTTGGGATGTTCGAAGCGGGGAGGAAATTGCCGCGTGGAAGCCCGGGGACCTGCGACTCGCGTTACTCGGGCAACCGTTGGCGGGCACCGTGCCGACGGTGGCGATCTCGTCCTCCGGGAAATACGTCGTCATGGGGTTCGGCGATGAAGTGCGTGTTTACGAGCTTCCCTGATCGCGCGCTTCCCCGATAGAATAGTGTTCAGTATCGGGCCACAATGCCAGTCACCACCACAGATCGGGCGCGGGCGCAGCGTGAAAGAGAAGTTGAGAACGCGCCGGCCAGCGTGCGCATGGAGGGCATCGAGCCGCCGGATGAGGCCAAAGACATCTTTCAACGGTACGTGGATGGCGATATGACCCTGGCGGAAATGGGCAGCGCCGTAGATCGACTTCTCCAGCGGCAATATGGACCCGTACGTTTATCCGGGAACGAACGTTCTTAGGAACCTGCGGGATATTCGTGGCGCCGAACAGCTGAGTCGATTCGAGGCGATTGCAACTACCCGGCGGACCATTGAACTGGAGCACTCTCCGATGCAGGGCGAGTTCGATGCGCGGCGCCTTCAGGGAATCCACCGCTACATTTTTCAGGACGTCTTCGCATGGGCCGGGGAATTCCGCACCGTGAATATCTCGAAATCCGGCGATCCGTTCGCGTTCCACCAGCACATCGTTTCGAGCCTCGATAGAACGCTTCGCCGATCGACTGGAGGCAGATCTCGCAGCGGGAAATGATCGACGCTTCCCGGCGCAGCCTTCGCGTGGACAACACGGGATTGGAACAGATTCTTAAGAGGACCCTGGCCAACAGCCCATATCATGCGGCATGACTGCGCCGCGCGCGTTCAGACGAGAGTCGGGCGCGGGGCGACTGCCATCATGGGGGCATGCAAAGTGTCTTCGAGGCGGCGGGCGGCGGCGATGGCCTGCGCCGTCTTGCCGCCGCCTGGCATCGCCGGGTGATGGCCGATGAGGTGGTCGGCCACGCGTTCAGCCATGGTTTCCATCCCGAGCATGTCGAGCGGCTGGCCGCTTATTGGGCCGAGGCGCTGGGAGGCCCGACCGCGTATTCCGACTTGTATGGCGATGAGACCTTCGTCGTCAGGATGCACAGCGGGAACGGGGGACACGACGAAATGGATCGCCGCGCCATTGCCTGCTTCGACCAGGCTCTGGCCGATGTCGGACTGGCAGGCGATGCGGCTTTGCGGCAGGTGCTGCACGACTACTTCGCCTGGGCGACGACGAGGATGTCGCGCTACCCGCGGTCCGCTGACGATGTGCCCAACGGCCTCAGCTTTCCACGGTGGTCATGGGACGGACTTGTTAAGATTTGACCAGGCAGGGTGTGAGAAGCGCGATCGCAATTTTGGCATTAGCGGCCGCGGGATTGGCGCAGGCCGCGCCGCCGAAGCTCATCAGGGCCTACCGGCTCGACCCGCAACGTCCGCTTCCGCAAGGCTTCAACCTCACCCAGTCCTTCGCACTGTCGCCGGACGAGCAGTGGATCGCGGTGGTGATAAGCACACGCAAGGCATACACGATCAACGCAAAGGTATGGGCTGTCGACAGCACGCTCGTGCTGCTGCCAATCCACCCGTCGAGCGGTCAACGGGTTCAGATCAGTCCGGGTATGCCCACAAGGGCGCCGTATTGGTCTCCCGATTCGAAATCCGTCGCGGTCCCGGCGGCTGCCGCTAACCAGCAGGAGTGGAATGCGGGAGCTTTCATCACCAAGATGTACAACCTCCGCGGGGAACTGCTGTGGACGGGCCCGCCGTCGGGTGGGATCGTTGGGTTCATCGATCCCGGGCGCTTGTTGGCGCGGCATGTGAAGGGCAACCGAAAGCCCTCAGGGTTTGACACTATCAACGTGCGAACGGCGGCGGTCACCCCGTGGCCCGTTTCCCGGCATTGGTCGCTCGCCGCAATCAATCCGGACCGAGGTCTGGTGGCGATGTTCCCGGACTCCGAGCAAACGAAGACGGTGATCGTCGATTATGCGACAGGGAAGGTT
>JASHSD010000724.1 GCA_030036985.1 Bryobacteraceae bacterium | reverse complement strand
CGTTCATGGCGGAGTGGTTCGCCTGCGGCCAAAGCCCGTTGTGTACGGAGGTCAACCGGCTGGTGAAGTCGGGAGTGGTGGTCGTGGCCGCGGCGGGCAACAGCGGCTATGGTTCGGTGGACGCGATGTCGGGATCGCTGGTGAGCGCGGGCCTGGCCCAGACCATCAACGATCCCGGCAACGCCGAGTACGCAATCACGGTGGGCTCCACGCATCGCGATATGCCGCACCTTTACGGCGTGTCTTATTTTTCGTCGAAAGGCCCGACCGGCGACGGACGATTGAAACCCGATCTGGTGGCGCCGGGCGAACGCATTCTTTCCTGCGCCGCCGGCAGGACCGGCGGCACGGGCGTCGATTACGTCGAGGACAGCGGCACCAGCATCGCCGCCCCGCATGTATCGGGAGCCATCGCCGCGTTCCTCTCGGTTCGCCGCGAATACATCGGCCAGCCCGAGGAAGTGAAGCGTATCTTCATGCAAAATGCAACCGACCTGATGCGCGACCGGACATTTCAGGGCGCGGGACTGCTCGACCTGATGCGCGCCCTCCAAGCCGTCTAGGACACGCGACTTCAGTCGCGTTTTTAACTATGAACACAATCGCTAACCTCCCCTATCACGAACTTCAGATCAATCGATTCGGCGAACTCGCCAATCCCTTCGACGCGGAACAGATCACGCCCGCACGGAACCTGTTCGCCATCTGTCACGGCTGGAACGCCGAAATGAACGAAGCGCGTGACATATACCAGGACTTCTTCAATCAGTTCTGCCGGATCGTGACGCCGGAGCGATGCGCGGTGCTCGGCATCCTTTGGCCCTCGGAAAAATATGCGGATCCCGCGCTCACTCCCGGAGGCGCGGCGGGACTCGGCGCGCGCATCGACGAGGTCCGCCGGCTCCTGACCTACCGCACGATGAAACATCGCGCGAGCCTCGTGGGACGCCGCGCCGTGGCGCCGGTGCTGGATCGAATTCAGGCGGCGCTGCCCGGCATTCGCGTCCATCTCATCGGACACAGCTTCGGCGCGCGCGTCATCACCGCGGCTGCCGCTGTTTGCGGGAAGCCGGTCGCATCCATGACGCTCCTGCAGGCGGCCTTCTCGCATTATTCGTTCGCCCCGGAAGGCGCATTCCGCAACGTGATTAGCGAACGCAAATGCTCCGGCCCGATCCTTATTACGCACAGCGTACGTGACCAGGCGCTGGGCTTCTGTTATCCGATCGCCTCCCGCATGCTGCGCCAGAACGCGAGCGGCCTGGGCGGCCCGAACGACCGCTATGGCGCGCTCGGCCGCAACGGTGCCCTGCATACGCCCGAGGCATCCTTCGGCGATCTGCTCCCGGAAGGCGCTTCATATTCTTTCGCGCCCGGCCGCATCTTCAACCTTTGCGCCGACCGGATCATTCGCGCCCACGACGACATCGTGCATCCGGAAACCGCATGGGCGTCGATTGCCGCGGCCGGGCTCGGAAATCGCGCCTGACGATACAATCATCCGCAGTGGCCGACCCCACCCACGCAGTTGTGAACGTCGCGAAGCCGCCCGCGTCCGATCGCAATGCGGCCGTCTTCGCCGGTTTCCTCGGCTGGACGCTCGACGCCTTCGATTACTTCCTGGTCGTCTACTGCCTGACCGCCATCGGCCGCGAGTTCCACAGTTCCGACGCGCAGATGGCCCTCGCCATCACGGTGACACTGGTGTTCCGTCCGGTGGGCGCGTTCCTTTTCGGATTGCTGGCCGACCGCTACGGCCGCCGGCTTCCGCTCATGATCGATCTCGTATTTTATTCGGTGATCGAGGTGGCGACGGCCTTCGCGCCGGGTTATCGATCGTTCCTGGTTCTGCGCGCGCTCTTCGGAATCGGCATGGGCGGCGAATGGGGCGTGGGCGCTTCGCTGGCGATGGAGAAGGTTTCGCCGCGTTTCCGCGGCCTGGTCTCCGGGCTCCTTCAGCAGGGCTACGCGCTGGGCAACCTGCTGGCCGCGCTCTGCTACTTCTTCCTCTTCGACCGCTTCGGCTGGCGCCCGCTGTTCTTCATTGGCGGCCTGCCCGCGCTGCTCGCAATCTTCGTGCGTATGCGTATCAAGGAATCGGAAGTCTGGCATCGGACGCGCAAATCCGATTGGAGCGAGCTGCGCCGCGCCATCTTTTCCCAATGGAAGCTGTTCCTCTACCTGGTGCTGCTGATGACCTTCATGAACTTCGCCTCACACGGCACGCAGGATCTCTACCCCACCTTCCTGCAGCGTTACTGGCATTTCGATGCCTCGAAGCGCTCCATCATCTCGGCCATCGGCGGATTCGGCGCCATCTGCGGCGGCACGATTTTCGGCCTGTATTCGGATTTCCGCGGACGGCGCCGATCCATCGTGACGGCGCTGCTGCTGGCGCTGGCGTTGATTCCGCTCTGGGCGCTCTCACATACGACGGCGCTGCTGGTAGCAGGCGCGTTCCTGATGCAGTTCATGGTGCAGGGCGCATGGGGCGTGATTCCCGCGCATCTCTCGGAGCTTTCCCCCGATTCGGTGCGCGGTTTTCTGCCCGGCTTCGCGTATCAATGCGGCGTGCTCATCTCCGCCTCGATCGTTTACCTGCAGGCTGTTTTCTCCGAACGCTTCTCCTATGCCGTGACCATGGCGCTGAGCGCCGGCGTGGTATTCCTTGGGGGAAGCATCGTTGCCGCGCTCGGACGGGAACGTCACCGCCAGGTCTTCGGCGCGCAGCATTAATCGAAATGCGATACGAATACGCGGCGCACCGCCGCATGCGCGAGCGCAACAAGAAGATGTACCGGGTGGCGCATTGGCCCATCTGGATCTGGGTCTTTTTCCTCGCGCCGGGACCGCTCACCTTCGATCTTTTCGCACACGGCCCGAGCCGGAATAACATGATCTGGCTGTCGGTGGTTCTGGTGGGAACGGGTATCGCCGGCCTCTTCGGACAACTGCCCGGCGTAGAACCGCGACCCTACATTCTGCGCTTCGACGAAGACAAACCGAACCCGCTCTATCGGCGCATCTGCTACACGTTCGCCTGGAGCGACGTCATCACCTTCGCGCTCCTGAACCTCGCGGGACTCGTGGGCGCCGTGTTCACCGGCGTCTGGTATCTGAAGCAGATCTACGCGTACGCCTATTTCCCGTTGTATGGCGTGATCCTGGCGCTGGGCGGGTTCGGGATCCTGCCGCGCGTGCGCCCATCAACAAAGGGCGAAGGTACGGAGCGTCGATACTTCTATGGTTCGGTCTGGGCCGTGACGCTGGCGCAGACCGTACTCCTGGTGCTGTGGAAAGCCCTGCCGCGCTCGCACGCCGGCGATATCGCCAAGCTGGTCGTCTATGTCGCCGCGCTGGCCGCGCTCGGCCTTTCGGCGAAATCCGGATTGCTGCCGCGCACCCGCCCGATCCTGCCGGGCGAACTGATGGTCGCCGACTGAAGAACGCTGTGGCGCACGCACTCGTGTGTACAGTCTCATGACATCCTTTACACACGGTCTCATGACATCGTTTACACGCAGGCCGGCGAGCTTCCATTTCCTCTCAACCGAGCGTAAAGCATCGCGGCCACCCGTCAAGGCTCCCCTCCGGCGGCCTCAGGCCGGTCTTGACAGGACCCGTCCGCGATGCTCAAACGTCCTTCCCATATGAGGAAATGGAAGCTCGAAATCTCCGCGCCCGTGTAAAGGATGTATCGAGACTGCGTGTAAAGGATGT
>JASHSD010000723.1 GCA_030036985.1 Bryobacteraceae bacterium | reverse complement strand
ACCGAAGGCAGCCATGCGCCCGAGGGCGTCGCCGAAAACATGATGCCGTCCTTGTCCATCGCGTCCACGCAGGGAGTGTCGTGCGCCATCAGAAAGTCGTCGATTTTGGTGCGCACGATCGTCGACTGCGACGGATGAATGCCGGGGTAACCGCTGATCTTGCCGGGCTCGAATTCGAGCGAGGCATCATGGCCGATCAGCTTCTGCCGCTCCTGCCCGTACTTCAGCGAGAGCAGTTGCTCTTCGGGTATTTTCACGAACTTCGGATCGCCATAATAGGTATCGCGATCGGCGTAAGCCAGCTTCAGCGCTTCCACCAGCGTATGAATGTATTTCGCCGAATTCAGCCGCATATCCGCCAGATCGATGCCGTTCAGGGTATTGAGCGTTTCGATCATGGCCGGACCCTGGCTCCAGAACCCAGGCTTGTAAACGCGCGCGCCGTGGAATTCGGTCGAGACCGGCTCTTCCGGCGTCAGCCGGAATGCCGCCATATCTTCGTAGCGCAGCAGGCCGTCGTTGGCGCGGCTGAATGCATCGATCTTCTTCGCGATTTCGCCGCGATAGAAATAATCCCGCGCCGCATCAATCCCGGCCACCCGGCTGCCGCCCGCCGCGCGGACTTTCTTCTCGGCTTCGACCATACCGCGAATGGAGCGCGCCAGATCGGGCTGACGGAAGATCTCGCCGGGAAGCGGCACATGGCCGTTCGGCATGAAATGTTTTGCGGAAGTCGGCCAGAGCGTGAAGAATTCGCGGCTGGCGTTGATGGATCCGGCGCGCTGTTCGTCGATCGCCGATCCGTCGGCGAATTCGAGCGCCGGCTCGACAGCCTCCGCGAATGACTTCGTGCCGTAGTCGCGCAACGCAACCAGCGAAGCCTCCGGCAGACTCGGCACCAGAGCCGCCATTATCCCCGCAACCGGAATGATTCCCTTCAGCCCGTTCTTTTCCGGCGGCTCCAGGATCTCGCCCAGCCGCAGCGGACGATCGCGATAGAACTCGGCCGTGGCCAGTTTCGGCATGGTACCCACGCCCGCAATCGCGTGCACCTTGCCGTCTTTGGTGCGGATCAGAATAGGCGCTTCACCGCCCCAGCCGACGTGCGAGTACTCGGTGGTTGCCGCCGCAAATATTGCCGCGACGCCCGCGTCGACTGCGTTGCCGCCGGAGTAGTACATGCGCATGGCCGCCTGGGTCGCATACTCGCTGCCGGCAGCGATGGCGCCGCGGGTGCCGCGCGCCGGATACTGCGCCGGATGTTCGGCGCGCACCTGCGCGCCGCCAGGCACACCACCAAAAACGAATACTGTGGAAATGAAGACCGCGGAGTGAATTTTCATGACGATGCTTAATGCGGATGCTTATAATGATGCTGGATCTGTGCCCCAGCCGCAACCCGCCTCCGAACCCGCCCCGGAGACGACCGAAAATGTCACGACCGATAATGCAATGCTCTATTGTCCCGTATGTTCGACGAAGCTGGAGAGCCGCAAATGCAAACTGTTCTGCCCTCGGTGCGGATATTACATGAGCTGCGCCGATTATCTGTAGCCCTCCGGTCGCACTGGCGCGGACGGCCAGTCCGCGCCGGAACCCCGGTCCGGCCTCTGCCATTGCGCATCAAGCCCGTTTCGCCACCGCCGGCGCAAGCTCCGCCACAGCTTCTTTCCCATGCGCGAAAGCCCTGGCATACGCTTCTCTCTTTTCGATCTGGGATAGCCCTGTGCCGGTGCGATTGATTTTCTCCAGTCCCAACCCCACCACAAAAGTTCCGGCGAAAGCCACGGCAGCTTTCGGAATCAAGCCGCCGCCCAAAGGGATCTTCCCCACCAGCTCGCGCGCCAAAGCGCGCCAGCCGAAGGCGCCCGCGACAATCGCCGCAATCTGCGCCTTCTGCTCGGCATAACCGACACTCTTCCCATGCACGGCGGCCATGAGCAGCGCCATACGGACCTGATTCATGGTCAGAAAAGCGGTATCGGTGGCGAATTCTCCGACGGCCCACGGCAGATCGATTATGCTCGGCAGAACGTTCGGGAGCGCCGTCACCAGGGCGAACAGCGCGTTTTCGCGGGACACCCGGTGCACGATCTGATCCGCCACCGCTCGCCGGAACAGCGGAAAATTGCGCGCGATCGGCAATTCCAGATGATAGTGGCCGGCGACAATGGTTTTGGCGGTGGACTCCGCATCCGCCGGGTCGAACCGATAGCCGTTCGCGGGAAGCGGCACATCCGCCGCGCAAAGCACGAAATCGAATCGGTTGCGCGGCGTGCCGTCAACGCGGTGAATCGCGCGAAGGGCCTCGTGACGCGCCTGCGAGTCGAGCTCCGGCGGCGCCAGAAACCGCTCCATCTCCTGGTAGTCTGTTTCGCTCTCGGCCATCAGCCCGACCTTCAGGTCATGGAAAGCCGCGCCGCGGATCTCGTTCGCGTTCAAACCGGCATATACTTTGCGGATGTCCTTCAGGACGTTGAGCGGCATAAAGTACCTGTCGCCATTCTAACGCCCGGCGCGGGTGGACCGTTTTCGCTATCTCCGCAAGCCCTGAGTGATATGGGTTGCCTCGCACAAACGTGCTATCGATGAAGTGTGAAAGCAAGTGTTGCGATGCTGATCGCTCTCTCGTCTCTGTTGCTGGCGGGAGATACCGGAAGCCGGGTCCTTTATGCGGGCGGGACCGTGCCCGGAGTTTCCAATAAATCCACCGCGTGGATTGACGTTCATCAGGACGATATGCTCAGGCTGCATGCGGGCGGCAAATGGTTCACGATTCCGTACAATAATGTGACCACCCTCGAGTACGGCATGCGCGTGAGCCGCCGCTACGTCGAAGCCGTTTTGATTTCGCCGGCGTTTCTGTTCGCCAAAAAGAAGACACACTATCTCACCATCGGATATACCGACAACGACGGGCAGCAGCAGGCGATGGTTCTCGAGGTCAATAAGAACGATATTCGGCCATTGCTGGTTTCGCTCGAAGCGCGGACGGGAAAGGTCGTCGAATTTCAGGACGAGGAAGCGCGGAAAGCCGGCAAGGGATGAGAACGCCGAGACCGCCGGCTTTTGCCATGGCTGCCCTGCTGGTTCTGCCGTGGCTTAGCACCGCGGTCGAATTCTCCGCGCCGGATCTGGGCAAGGTCAAACGGATTTACGTGGATCAGCTCGGAGGCGGTCACACCTCCGACCAGATGCGGGACATGATCATCGCCGCCATTCAGAATTCGAAGTTGTTTGTAATCACCGAAAATCAGGATCGCGCCGATGCGATCCTGCGCGGCTCTTCGGACGACAAAGTGTACGAGGAAGAACACGACAGCAGCGATTCGATCGGCATCCGGGCGAGTTCGGGATCGGGCAGCGGTTCCCACAATTATGTGAACGGCACGACCGAGAACAAGTCCAGCGGATTGGGCCTTACAGACAGCGAAACCAGTCGCATCAAGGAACATCGGCATGAAACGTCCGCATCGATCCGGCTGGTGAGTCCGGACGGCGATGTTCTGTGGTCGACCACGCAGGAAAGCAGCGGCGGAAAATTTCATGGCGCAATGGCGGACGTGGCGGACCGGATCGCGCGCCAGTTGGCCGAGGATACCCGCAAAGCTCGCGCCCCTAAGTAAACACATTGGACCAGGGCTTCGGCCCTGCAAGCCGGCCTGCGGGCCGGCTCTTGACCGGCGGATTGGCAATCCGATGCCGCGTAGTTTTTAGTGGGGTCAGGCCTTCGGGCCTGCGGCC
>JASHSD010000722.1 GCA_030036985.1 Bryobacteraceae bacterium | reverse complement strand
TCGCGGCGAAGACTCTCAGTCCGTGACGCCCGGACTCTTCCGGGCACTTGTGGCGGGCGAAGCATGCGTCCCGATGAGTCGGAGAAAGAGTCCGGGAAGGTGTGCTGTTACATTGACGCTTACGCTGCTTGCTGCCGGGGTACTTAATTGACAGAAGATTTACAATTCGCCAACACGTGTTCAGGAAAGGGCCAATTACTCTTTGGAAGAAGCGGTGCGAAGACGCATTGACTAATTATCATGGAAGGGGCATGTGGAACACCTATGACTGTAACACGCGACCTTGTGAGTTGGGTTCCCACGGGGAAAGGAGAAGCGCCACAAGCGCTTCGCCAGAGAAGGATTCTTACAATCACGTTATCAGGAGTGCTTGCCGCAGGACTGGCAGCAGCCACTGCCGCCCCGGCGCTTGGCCAGGCCGCCGGCACATGGACAGCGACCGGCAGCATATCCGGGCCAAGCCTCACTAACTATACCGCCACGCTGCTTCAGAATGGCCAGGTGCTGGTCGCGGGCGGCTTCAATAGTGTGACCAACACGACTTACGCCGCTGCCTTTCTGTACAACCCTTCCACGGGCACGTGGACGCAAACCGGCAGCATGCCCGAACCCCGGCATTCGCATAGGGCAACACTGCTGGAGAATGGCGAGGTTCTGGTTACGGGGGGTATCGATCAGGCGGGGAGCACTTTCGCGGACGGTGAGTTGTATAACCCTTCTACCGGGACATGGAGCCAAAGCATCCCCATGGTCGAGGGTCATCATGACCACAGCGCTGTGCTTCTCCCAAGCGGGGATGTGGTCGTGGCGGGTGGCTATTGCTCCGGCACGTATTGCGTGAATGGCAACCCCACCACCAGCGCCGAGCTCTATAACCCTTCAACCGATGAATTCGTTTCAGCCGCGAGCATGCACTATGGGCGCGGCAGCACGCAATTGACACTGCTCTCAAACGGTACGGCCTTGATTGCCGGAGGCGGCGCAATGGGCGACAACGACTCTTCGTGCAGCGCGGAGACTTTCCTGCAAGGCCACGGATGGAGCTTGACGTCGAATCTGGTTCAATGCTCTACTGCCGAGACTCTGACCTTCGCAGTGACGCTTCCCAATGGGGACGGGCTGGTCGAGAACGGGAATACCGCCAGCGAGTTCTACAATCCCTCCACGAACGTCTGGAAAGCGACTGCTGACCAGCCGAATGTCCACGGCCCGTTGGCGCTGCTTACTACGGGCAACGTTCTGGTTGCAGGAAGTGCTCTCGTAAGCGGGGGCTCCGACGCCGCAGTCTATAATCCCTCCACCAACGAGTGGACACCGGCGGCCAACGCACCTCTGACAGCCCAAACGCTGACGCCGCTTCTGAACGGCCAGGTGCTCGCAACCGACGGCAACACTACAGCCCTCTTTAAACCTTAGGACGTATCACCGAATAACTAATCCGTTTGTGAAAAAACCGCTTGCTTGCGCGCGCGGCTCGGAACGGGCTTCTGAGCCACGACCGCAAGGGAGTGGTTGAACGGGTTATTCCGCGGCACCCGGATGTGCGATTCAAATCTTAGTGCCTTTGAGAGCCGAACTGACGGCCGTGTTCATCATGTTTTCGGCGAGATGGTGAGTCACATCGTTCAACGCGTCGATCTTCTCGCGGATCAGGTGGTGATCTTCTCCGTGGTAGACGCTCTGTAACCCGCGGACGGCATCTTCGATTTGACGGCGTTCGTTGTCGTCGAGTTCGCGATATGCGTCGTTGCGCTTCGCCTTCTCGATCGCCAGCAGGATGGCGTCGGCGTCCACGCGCGCCTGGGCGACCTGGGCCGTCTGCAGGTCCTCTTCGGCATGTTCGATGGATGCCTCATACATCGCCTCCACCTGCTCCAGCGTCAGGCCGTGCGAGGGCGTGACTTCGACCGAGTGCTCTTTGCCGGTGCGCGCATCGCGCGCGGTCACGTTGAGGATGCCGTTGGCGTCGATCAGAAAGCGCACTTCGATGCGCGCCATTCCGGCGGGCATGGGCGCGATGTCCTTCAGATCGAAACGCGCGAGGCTGCGGCAATCCTTCGCCAGTTCGCGCTCGCCCTGCACCACGTGTATCAGGACGTTGGTCTGGCCGTCCACGCCGGTGGTGAAGGATTCGCTCGCGCTCGCCGGAATGGTCGAGTTGCGATGGATGATCTTCGAGACCACGCCGCCGTAGGTTTCGATTCCCAATGAGAGCGGCGTTACGTCGAGCAGCAACTGGTTTTCGACGGTTCCGGCTAAGATGCCGGCCTGCACCGCGGCGCCCAGCGCGACTACTTCGTCCGGATTCAGTTCAGTATGGGGCCGCGCGCGGAACAGAACTTCGACCGCGCTGCGCACCAGCGGGATGCGGGTCGAGCCGCCGACCATCACGACTTCGTCGATCTGCTCCGGCGTGACGCCGGCATCCTTCATGCAGTTGCGGCACGGGCCGAGAGTGCGGTCGACGATATCGCGGATCAGGTTTTCGAACAGCTCTCGTGTGATTTCGCGATGGTAGCTTTTGCCGCGCCATTCGAATTCGATTTGCGCGGTGGGTTGGAACGAGAGCGCTTCTTTGGCTTTGATGACATCGCGGCGCAGCGTCTGCACGGCTTCGCCGATGTGCGATATGTCCTCGGTCCATTCGGATTGAATGTCTTCGAGCGCGATGTGCAGAAGACGGTTGTCGATATCATCGCCGCCCAGATGCGTGTCGCCGTTGGTGGCCAGGACTTCGAAGATGCCTTCCTGTAGTTTGAGGATCGATATGTCGAACGTGCCGCCGCCGAGGTCGTAAACGGCAATGATGCCTTCCTTGCGCTTGTCGAGCCCGTAGGCGAGCGCGGCGGCGGTGGGTTCGTTGACCAGGCGCAGGACTTCGAGGCCGGCGATGCGTCCGGCGTCGCGCGTGGCCTGACGCTGTGCGTCATTGAAGTAGGCCGGGACGGTGATGACGGCCTTGGTGGCCCGTTCGCCCAACGCGGCTTCGGCGTTCTTCTTCAACTGGCGCAAGATGAACGCGGAAATTTCGGGAGGCGTGAACGTTTTCTCGCCCAGGCGAACTCGAATCACCGACTCGCTGTCTTCGGCGATGCGGAAGGGGAAGAGCTTCAGTTCCTGCTGCACGTCGCCGACGCCTCGGCCCATCAGGCGCTTCACTGAGTAGATGGTGCAGTCGGGGTGGTCGATCAATTCGCGGCGCGCTTCGTTGCCGACGATGATCTCACCGGCGGGTGTGAGCGAAACCACGCTCGGGACCAGCTTGTCGCCGTCGGCGCCGAGGATCACTTCGGGCTGCGTTGCGCTCATGTGCGCAACAAGGCTATTGGTTGTGCCAAGGTCGATGCCGACTACCGTGTTGGTGTCAAACTCAATCTGGAACATTGGTCTGGGCTATCAGATTCGTAATGTACTTGCGGCGGTTCAGCAGCCCGCGGATGGCCGCCAGGATTGCCCGGTCGCGCGCTCGGTCCCACTCCGCGAATTTGTGTTGCAATTCGGTGTCAATCTCTCCTTGCATCCCGGCGAATCGGACGCGAAAAGGCTCCAGGGCCTCTCCCTTGCCCGATTCCTCGATCGCTTCATTCAGTTCGAAGACTTCTTCGAGCAATTCCGGCGGAACGTCTTTCGTCCCTTGCTCGCCGATATCGAAGCCTTCGAGCTTCAGCAGATACTGCGCGCGTTTGATCGGGTCGCGCAGGGTGCGATAAGCGTCGTTCAGGATCGCTGCCGCTTCTTCGGCCTGGGCGCGATCCTCCGCGCTCTTTCGCGCATGCACGTCCGGATGATGCTTGCGGCTGAAGGCGTAAAACCGCTGCTCCAGGTCTTTCGGATCAATATCGAGATTGCGGGGCAGTTCGAGAAATTCGAAGTAATCCCGCGTCATGCCGAGGTTATGCTGAAAAAGACGTTCCGCACCCGCAGCTTTTCTTTGCATTCGGGTTGTCGAAGACGAAGCCGGATTCCATCAGCGTCTCCTTGTAGTCGAGCGTGAGGCCCTGCAGGAAACGGATGCTCTTGGGATCGATGAAGACCTGCACGCCGTCGAAATCGAAGATGTGGTCGGTCGGGCGCGGCTTGGTGTCGAACTTGAATTGATAGCTCAGGCCGGAGCAGCCTCCGCCGAGCACGCCGAGACGCAGGCCGGCGTTCTTCAGATCGGCGACGCCCATCTTTTGGAACGCCTGCCGGATCTTCGAGACCGCTTTCGGCGTGACGCTGATGGCCTTCTCCTGATCGGCGACGGCCATTACGCCACCGTTTGTTCGGCCGGTGCTTTCTTCGACTGCTTGGCGCGATAGTCGCTGATAGCGGCCTTGATCGCGTCCTCGGCCAGCACCGAGCAGTGGATCTTCACCGGCGGCAGGCTGAGTTCGTTCACGATGTCCGTGTTCTTGATGGCGAGGGCCTGGTCGACCGTCTTGCCCTTCAGCCATTCGGTCGCGAGCGAAGAACTGGCGATAGCGCTGCCACAGCCGAAGGTCTTGAATTTTGCGTCTTCGATGATGCCGCTCGCGTCATCAACCTTGATCTGCAGCTTCATCACGTCGCCGCATTCGGGCGCGCCCACCATGCCGGTGCCGACGTTGTCCGCGTTCTTATCGAGCGAACCTACGTTGCGCGGATTGTTGTAGTGATCGAGAACTTTATCGGAATATGCCATTAGATTTGCTCCTGTTGAATTTTCGAAGGGTCGGGCCGGCCCGAAGGCCGGCCTGCAGGGCCGAAGCCCTGCCCCACAAAAGGGCTAAGGCCCTGACTCCACAATTTAATCGCGTGCCCACGCTACTTTGCTCAGATCGATGCCTTCCTTCGCCATCTCATAAAGCGGCGAAAGCTCGCGCAGCTTGCCGACGACATCGATCAGTTTGTCGGCCACGTAATCGATCTCTTCTTCCGTATTGAAACGGCCGATGCCGAAGCGGATGGAGGAGTGCGCGATATCGTCGCCCAGCCCCAGCGCCTTCAATACGTAACTTGGTTCGAGGGTCGCCGAGGTGCAGGCCGAGCCGCTCGACACCGCAACGTCGTTGATGCCCATCAGCAGCGACTCGCCTTCCACATAGGCGAAGCTCAGATTCAGGCTGTTGGGCAGGCGATGTTCCCAAGAGCCGTTGAGATAGATCTCGTCCAGACCCGCTTCGAGCTTGCTCCGCAGCTTGTCCCGCAGGTAGCGCAGCCGCTTCATCTCTTCGGGCATTTCGAGCCGGCAGATTTCGCAGGCTTCGCCCAGGCCTACGATGCCCGGAACGTTCAGCGTGCCCGAACGCATGCCGCGCTCGTGTCCGCCGCCATCGATCTGCGCGGTGATCTGCACGCGCGGGCTCTTGCGCCGCACGTAGAGCGCGCCGACTCCCTTGGGACCGTACATTTTGTGGGCCGAGATCGACATCAGATCGATGTTGTCCTTATTGACATCGACCGGAACCTTGCCGATGGCCTGCACGCCGTCGGTGTGGAAGAGAACGCCCTTCTCGCGGCACAGCTTCCCGATTTCGGCGATAGGCTGGAGCACGCCGATTTCGTTGTTGGCGTACATGATGGTGACCAGGATTGTCTTGTCCGTGATCGCTTCGCGCAGCATGTCGAGATCGATCAGGCCGTCGCCTTTCACGGGCAGGTAAGTGACGCGATAGCCGTTCTTCTCGAGTTTCTTGCAGGTATCGAGGACAGCTTTGTGCTCGGTCGCGGCGGTAATGATGTGGTTGCCTTTTTCGGCGTACATCTCGGCCACGCCTTTGATGGCGAGGTTGTCCGATTCGGTGGCGCCACTGGTGAAGATGATTTCGCGCGCCGATGCGCCGATCAGGTCCGCGATCTGCTTGCGGCCTTTGTCCACGGCCTGTTCGGCGACCCAGCCGAACTCATGGTTGCGGCTGGCGGCGTTGCCGAAGTTCTGCGTGAAATAGGGCAACATCGCGTGGAGGACGCGCGGGTCCACCTGCGTTGTCGCGTGATTATCGAGATAAATGGGCGTCTTCATTGCGAGTCTCTTTTACTGCAAGTCCCGTAGTCCCGGATGCCGGGCGATGGGCGCCGGATTCAATGGCGTCAGTGGCACGGCGGGCGATTCGGCCAGATCCGTGATGGTGAATTTGTTCAGCAGCTCCAGGATGGCTTCGTGGACGCGGCGCAGCGGCTCGCGCACGGTGCAGCTTTCCGACTGATCGCACATGCCGTGTTCGGTGAAGCAGTGCGTGAGGATCACCGGGCCGTCGATGGCGCGAACCACTTCGAGGGCGCTGATGCGGCGGGCGTCGCGCGCCAGTTTGTATCCGCCGTTGGTGCCCGCGACCGAGCGCAGAATGCCGGCCTTCGTCAACTGCTGCAGCACCTTCGCCAACAGCGGGACGGGCAGATGGTAGGCGTCGGCGATGTCCTTGGTGCTGGCCGTCGCGCCGGGGATCGACGCGAGGTGCCGCAGGGCGATGAGGCCGTAATCCGCTTTTTTGGTCAGCTTGAGCACGAATGCGGACCTTTCAGGTCCTTAATCAGTATACTACGCCTGGGTTGGCTTTAGAGTCAATGGGTTAAATTTGGACTGAATTGGTCCGGTCGAAAATTCGAAGTCATTTGGTTATCGGTGAGTCAGGAGGTTGCGGGAGATCGAGCGACTTTGTACGCGCGGACGGAAGTGGAGCACGGTTTGAGGAGGATGCCCAGTTTTCCCAGCCGTCGCAGGT
>JASHSD010000721.1 GCA_030036985.1 Bryobacteraceae bacterium | reverse complement strand
GCCTGAGGCGAGACGCACGCGGGGTGAGACCGCGGATCTGCCTGACCATGACCAGGTGGCACCACGACGACCTGGCCGGGCGCATACTCGAGGAGGCCAGGGCCAACCCGAGCCTCCCCCAATGGCCGGTGCTCAGCTTCCCGGCGGAGCGCGAGGACATGAGCGACCCGCTGGATCCCAGGGAGATCGACGGCGCGCTCTGGCCAGAGAACCTGACCAGGGAGGATTACGCCGAGATCAAGGCTGACCCGCGGACGTGGAACTCGATGTACCAGCAGCGCCCATCGCCGGAGCGCGGGACCATACTACCCAGGGATAAGTGGAGGTTCTACGACAAAAGGCCCGAGCGGCTGGACAAGGTCATCCTTAGCTTCGACCTGACTTTTTCTGACTCGGCCACCGCCGACTTCGTCTGCGGTTTCGCCATCGGCAAGAAGGGGACCGACAGGTTCATCCTGGACCGGTTCCACGACCGCGCCGGATTCAACGCACAGCTGGCGGCCATCAAGGGAATGTCGATCCGCTTCCCGGAGTGCAGGGGCAAGTACATCGAGAAGTCGGCCAACGGGTTCGCCGCCAAGCAGGTGCTCGACAAGACGCTCCCAGGCGTCATCCTGTGGGCCGTGAAGGAGTCCAAGGTCGTCCACGCGGAGGCCCACGCCCCCGAGCTCATCGCCGGGAACTGGTGGCTTCCGCACCCGAGTACGTGCCAGTGGACCAACCACTTCATCGAGGAGTGCGCCGAGTTCCCACACGGGAAGCACGACGACCAAGTCGACGCGTGGAGCCAGGGTGCCGCCGTGCTCGCTGCCCCCGGAGGGATCGGAGGCGCCATGCCGATCTCGATGACGTCGTCGTCCAAGTGGGACATCGGCGCAGGATAAAGACTTGCGTCCTGATCCCGGTTATGGTGTGAACTAGGGCATGGCGAATTGCCAGGTCGATGCGGAGTGCCCAGGATGCAAGCTCAAGACACGAGTCCACTTAAGGTATCCATCGCCTCGCTCTCGGGCAGAGGCGCGCGCGAACTGCTCCGGATGCAGGAGCCGGATCGTCGTCAGGCTCAGACACCCGACGGACGAGGAGAAGAAGTCGCCAGGCCGGAAGCCTGGGACGATGATGATCACTGTTTCGGTCGAGGGGCAGAGCCAGGCGCTCAAGGACCTGATCGCCGAGGAGGCGGAGTGGAACCAGAACGACGCAGCAGCGTCAGAAGCGGAGAACAAGAATGTTCAACCACGACGAACTGATCGAGACGTTCCGCAAGCCGCTGCTGAGCAGCCCAAGGGGTGACGCATTCGTTCATGCGACGAGGATCCTGTCCCGCAAGCCCAGGGCGTTCGTCGTCGAGCTGGGTTCCTGCGGCTATCAGCCAGACACCAAGCCGTTCGAGCACAACGGGGGAGCCACTGCGCTCTGGGACTGGTGCGTGGACAACTCCGGCGGAGACTTCGGCGCAGTCAGCGTCGACCAGGACGAGACCGTCCTGTTCTGCGCAGAGAAGGAGTACCGGAACGTCAAGTGCATCCAGGACAGCGCGGTTCACTGGCTCGAAAAGAACGCCGAGAGCGTCGCCAGGGCCGACCTGATCTATTTCGACACGTGGGATGAGGACGACCCCGCGGTGAGCGACCTCGACGTCGCAGCACAGCTCTGGGCGGTGTGGGAGTTCGTGCAGAAGGGCTGCATCCTGATGTTTGACGATTGCGAGAGGGGCCAGACCCTCGTGAAGCAGTACTTCCAGCAGCTTAAGCTCAAGCCTGAGCTCGCAGGGTTCACTTCGATCTGGCGGAAGCCGTGACGTTCGATATCGAGAGCGACGAGTGCGTGGAAGCGGTCAGGCGCGACGGAAGGCCCCCGGCGCTGCCCACCTCGTCAGGCCCAGAAATTGTTCCGCTTTACGAACTCGTGTGCAGCCTCTATTGGCTGGTCGGACTCTCCATCGTGATGAACCTCGTCGGAATCGGGGCCATCCTGGCAATTCTATGCGGAGCTCAAAGGCGATGACTGAAGTGAATCTGCCGCCGGTATCCTACTCCGGGGTGTTCGAGGCGCAGGGCGCTGGCGACGTCGTCACGTTCGAGAACCTGGTCGCGCTCATCAAGGACAAGATCGGGGACGACGAGTTCTCGGACGACATCACCGTGAAGCTCCCGAGAGGATCGTTCCGACTGCACTACAAGCTTGAGCTGACGTTCGAGCCCCAATGAGGTAGCCTGGACCCATGCCGAAGAAGGAACCGAAGTCCGCTGCGGTCGCCAAGCAGGACCAGGCAGGACCAGTCAGCCCGAAGCAAATAGTTGACTTTAGGCAGCTCGGCGTAAGCGGACTACGCAGGTACTCCGGGTTCGTCCTCGAGGACTTCCTTCCACAGCTCCAGCTCTGGCGGGGGATAGACATCTACCGCGAGATGTCGATGAACGACCCGGACGTCGGGGCGACCCTCTTCGCCATCCGCATGATGTGCCGGCGCGTCCCGTGGCGCGTGCAGCCTTCGACGATGCTGCCGTTCGACCAAGAGGCGGCGAAGTGGCTGGAGACGTGTCTGAACGACATGAGCCGGCCGTGGGCGGACACCTGCGACGAGATCATGCTCAACATGCTCCCCTACGGCTACGCCGCCCAGGAGATCGTGTATAAGCGTCGCTGCGGGAACAACGAGAACCCATCGATGAACTCGTCCTACAGCGACGGCCGAATCGGCTGGAGAAAGTTCGAGATCCGGCACCCGGACACCGTGTGGAAGTGGGAGTTCGACGAGGAGGGCGGGATACTGGGGCTATGGCAGATGGCGCCGCCCAGGTTCCAGCACGTCTTCATCCCGATGCAGAAGATGGTCCTCTACCGGACCACGGGCAACAAGAACAACCCCGAGGGCCTTTCGATCCTCAGGAACGCGTACCGACCGTGGTACATGAAGAAGCAGCTCGAGAACATCGAGGCCGTCGGCGCCGAGCGAGACCTGGCCGGCCTGCCGATAGCCTACGTGCCTGCGGAGATGCTGAGCGACACCGCGAGCGCGCAGGAGCAGCAGCAGATCGCCGCCATCAAGAAGATCCTGACCAACGTCCGCAGGGACGAGCAGGAGGGCGTCGTCTGGCCGCGCGCCTACGACGCGAACGGCAAGGACATGTTCGAGTTCAAGCTCCTCTCGGCGCCGGGCCAGAGGCAGTTCGACTGCGACAAGATCATCCAGCGGTACCGGCAGAGCATCATGCAGACCGTGTTCGCCGACTTCATCCTGCTGGGCCACAACAGCTCCGGCAACCGGTCCATCGTCGAGAAGCGCGCCGACATGTTCTGTGTGGCCGTCGGGTCGTTCATGGACATCATCTGCGACGTGATGAACAAGTACGCGGTCCCGCGGCTGTTCTCCATGAACCCGGACATCGAGATCAGCGACTACCCCAAGATCAAGCACGGCGACCTCCAGGCGGCTGACCTCGACATGCTCTCCAACTACTTCCTGCGGCTATCGCAGACCGGGATGCCGCTCTGGCCGAATCCGGAGCTCCAGAAGCACCTGATGGAGGCGGCCCACGCCCCGGCGCCCATCGACCCGATGAAGATCGCCGACGAGCTCGAGATCCAGCCGCGCAAGGACATCAAGCCGGCGGACATCAAGGTCATCCTCCCGGAGGAGCCGGCGCAGTCCGCCACGCCGTACATGCCGGTCTCGGACACGCCGGTCCCTGGAGTGCCGCCAGCGAATCCCGGCCAGAGGTCGATGCCCGTGGCGCCGTATCCAATTCCTCCTGGAACGGGGCTATAGCGTGGGCAAGAGGATCAAGTGCTTCCTCATGGTCAGGACTGATAAGTGGTTCTACAGTCCGTGCGACCGCAAGGACTGCGCGAAATGCAGAGCCGGTGGCATGGCACCAGACCACTACAGCTACAAGGCTCCGATCTGGAAGCGGGCGGATACGGGCGAGGAGATGCCGTTATCCAAGGCTCCGCCTGGAGCGATGTGGCTCGCGGACTGGTACGGTGACGACGGCTCCTATGTGAACAAGGGGCCGGACGGTCTGACGTTGGTTGTCGCGGTCCCAGACGGAAGCGGTACCCATCACTGGATAGTGGACTCGCGCGCGTCGAACTGCACCAAGAAGGACGACGATGTGCACAAGTGCTGGATTCGCCACGGCGTCCCACCGAACGTGACGGTGGACAAGAACGGGAACACGTGCAGCGCCGGCGCTGGATCAATCCAGACGGATAAATGGCACGGGTTCCTCCGGAACGGCTACTTGGAGCAGTGCTGATGGCCGATGACGAGCAAGAGCGGGCGCCCATCATCTTCCGGAGCGACCTGAAGCGCGAGCAGGACCTGTCGGATCCGTCCGTGGTTGACGTGATGCGCGAGTTCGGGCGAAGGATATGGGCCAAGGGCTACGTCAGCGCGATCGACCAGGCGCGCCTGGAGCTCCGCGCGCGAGGAATGGAAGAGGCGGCTGATGTCGTGCACGAGCTGAGGGCGCGGTGATGTTCATCGTTAGGGAGCCGGTGACCAAGGCCAAGCGCCCACCGTGGAGGAAGACCCGGACCGCCGCTCGGATCGATGCGCTGAGCCGGCAGATGGGGTCGACCGTCGGAATGGACCTCGCCAATGGCCTGCGAAAGTTCAAGACGAGGATCGATCCGCAAAGGGTCTATGACGCATGGCTGAAGAGGGACTACACGGCGCTCATGACAGCGGTCCCGTGGCACTCCATCGACGAGGACACCGACAAGGCGTTCCAGGGTGTGCAGGGCGGCTTCGCCAGGGCATGGGGATTCAGCCTGGAGAAGCTCCCGAAGCAGGCAGACCCGGCCATGCGGTTCGACCCGTCGAATCCGCGGGTTCGGCACTTCATCTCCACGCGGAAGAAGGAGTGCTTCTCCAACCTGACGAACGACTCGGCCAAGAACATCCAGAATTGGGTTTCCAGGAGCTTGGACCGGCCGCTGTCGCCACGGCAGGTCGCGCGCGGAATCCGCGACCAGATAGGGCTCCTCCCGGCCCACGCCGAGGCGGTGAAGAACTACAGGGCG
>JASHSD010000062.1 GCA_030036985.1 Bryobacteraceae bacterium | reverse complement strand
GCTCGCGACGATAAGACAACGGCTCCGGCAACGCGTGGAGTACGGAAGGTCTCATCACGAGTTGAGTGAGCGAGACCAGATGGTCCTGGAGCAAAAGCTGAAGCCTTGAGCCAAAGCGCCAGCTTCGGCTTTCGCCGCCGGATCAGAGTGTGGCCGCATCATGTCAGGCGACACGAACGCAGTTCGGGTCAGGGAGTCTCCGATGCTGGACGAGACCCTGTAGACTTGTCTCTTATCGCACTTTGTTCATCGGACCGCCAACCATGCGCGACTTGCTCCTTCCGATCGAGGGTCGTCTACTCCAGGCAGATCTGGTGCTTCTATCGTTCGTGCTCGGACAGTTTCCTAAGCACTTCCCGCAGAACCGATTGTGGTCAACCCTTTTGGGCGGTCTGCTCGTCGGTTTAAGTTGCTTGGCGACCTCGGCCGAGACAGCAGTTTTCCTGATTGCAGCATTTCTTCTTGGCCGGGTTATCGCCATTCCGCGAGAGCTCCTTTCTCTCGTTTACGGGTCTCAGCTCCTTGGAGGCCTGATACTGGGCATCGTCCATTTTCAGAACTCATCTGATCTTTTCTCGCTAAATTTTCTCGTCCTGAGGTCCCTTCGAGAACTTCTGAAATTCGAGTCGCTTATCATCGGCGCGGCATTCGTCGCAACCTATGTCGCCAGATGGATATCGACAGCGTTCGGAGTCCGAGACCGGCGGGTGGCTGCATTCTCATTCATCGCGGCGTCTCTTTGCTGTTTTGGGCTGGCTCCGATTTCGGGCCCCGTACATCCTCTTGCAACGCTGATCGCGATCATTCTCGGGTTCTCATACCACCCGATGACGTCGGACATGGCGTTCACTCTGGCATCAGAACAGGGCTGTCAAATGCCCCTGGGCTCGTGCATTGTGTTTTTCGGTTTCTTCGGATTTGCGACGTCTGTCAATATGCTAACCAGTGGCACCATTTTCGCGCCAAGCGAGGCCGAAGCGGTTGCAATGACCGCAGGTCTGACTCTCCTATACGGTGCCATCTTGGGATGTTTGTGGCGGCACCGTGAATCGTGGCGCTGATTCCCGAGTGAGCTGCCGGATGCTATAAACGCTGATAGCCTTGGTAACCGACCGAATCGATCACCTCACCGGCGTAAGCGAGCATGTCGGTAAGACCATCGTGGAATGGGCGGAGTCGTTTGTGAAGCAAATGGGAGATGCCGGGTGCTTCGGGAGGTTGGCAAGAGCGGTTGCCCGCATCTCCGTTCTGGGAACCCTCGGCGCCCAAATCGATCGCCAAACCTTGCTTGCCCCGGCAGTCAAGTAAAGGTGTCGCCCAGAAAGGCGCTCGGAAAATGCGGATCGGTTTGCGTCGAAGCCGCGGCATCTGCGATCCTGGAATTCCTGGCCCGTGAGTGCATTCAGATAGGTTTCTCCGCTTTGAATGACTTCCAGCGGATCGAGTCGTTCTCGTCGGGTATCTCGATTACCTTCTCCTTCACCGCGTCTCCGATCCACTCCAGGAACTCCTGCTTTGTGCCGGCTACGGCGACGGGCTCATATCCGAGGCCGTCGAGCGGCTTCGTGCGTTTGTGCTGTTTCAGCACGATCCAGAACCACTTTGCCCACGAGGGGTGAACTGGAAGTCCGAGCCGTTGGGAAATCCGGTACAGCACAAATTCCGGATCGCCCTGACTCACGATGACCCGCCCGACATCGGTGTCGTCAGCCATCTGGGCGGAAAGGGCCATCAGATGACGGACGCCCCGGCTCCGGCCAGCGACGGCAATGGTCCCGCGGAATACTCGAGGATCTTTTCCCAGCGACACTCTCCTTTCTTGGAGACCGGGACCGGCAATCGTCAACAATTCCTGCCCCGCGATCGCCGCCCAGATGGCGCCGATATCGACGTCGCTTCCGAAGACCGAAATCACGTGAGCAACGCCGGCCAGCTCCTTGTCTGCAGAGTTCTCTCCAATGAATTTGTCCAGCGCTACACGAATCCTGGTTCTCGTGTCTTTGAGCGGCTTGTCAAACTCCAGCCAGCCGAATCGCTCATGTGCATTCTTCATCGGTATTCGCCCTCCATCGCGCGGTTTCTGCCTCGAACTCACCTCGCGCTTTCATTCGGATCGCCGCGGGGCGCGCCGGTTATTCGAGCGTGCCCGTCTCCCCAGTGGCGAAAACGACGGAGAGTTCCTGGACGAAGCGTTCCCGCTCGCGGATGATGGTTGTGCCGTCCGCTTCTTCTTCGGTCAACTTCGTCGTGACCTTCTTGCCCTTCCAGGCGGCGATGTGTCGCTCTTCGCCTTTGCCAAAAATGCCGTTGATCAGACCGGAACACGCAACCAGGCCAACTTGGCCCGCGTGTAACGGTGTGAGCGGCCGTCCACCGATTACGGTCGGCTCCGGCGCGAGAATTCGTGCCGCTTGCCGGGACGCCGGCGAACTCGGAATCGCATCCTCCAATTCATCCAGCGGCAGGCCTTTGAATGTGAGTGTGGCTGGACCCGTTGCCGGGACGAAGTACGAATCGCTGACCGATTCGGGCAATTCAGCGAGACGCTCATATTCGCGTCCGAGCGTGGTGAAGAGGAAACGGCCCTCGCCGATCTCACGATCGCGAAGCTGGTCACGCTCGCGGCGCGTGCGCCGCACACCCACAATGACCACTCGGCGGTAGCGAACGGACTCCGGGTCGCCCAGACGAAAGATCCGCGTACGCTTAAAGTGGGACGCGAGAATCTGAGCGCACTCCGCAGCCCGCTCCGCCGGAATGACGAGTACGAGGACGCCGCCGGGAATCAGCCACCGGAAAGTGTGATTCAGGAATACCGCCTCAAGGCGTTCCCGCGCGGTTCCCGAAAGTGTCCAGTCGTAGGGCGGATTCTCATAGATCAGGGAGAAAGACTCAACCGGACAATGGGTTTCCAGACTGTTCCCCTGTATGATTTTGGTCAGCGACGGGGCAGCTTGCTCTGCCCGGTACGCATCGAGTTCAATTCCGTAGCGGCGGGCGCTGGAATCTCTGGTGATGGTGGAGAACGCCGTACCCTCCCCGACGCACGGATCCAACGCGGAGAACGGCTCACTCGGGAAGATAAGCAGATTTCGGATTCGTTCTGCTTCTCTGAGCTGGAGAGGGTAGTAATTACAGCGAATTCTCGCGGCGAGTCGGGACACTGAAACCTCCTGTACTTGTTTGGCCTTCGGGAGAGGATCGGAAAATCATCGGATGGGGATGCCAGCGCAAATGCCCCCACTTCCCTCAAAATGAGGATGAAGGCCGAGTGGAGGGAGTCTGGTGTGAACGCCCTATGGGTGAAACGCGGGTACGGCGCCGGGTTCAACACTGCATTGCCTCGTTTGGCGCAAAGCCTCCGGCGAACAGTCGCCGCCAGTCCTGAGCTATTCCTGCCGGTCGCCTGCCTGTTTGTTTGGCAAGTCACGGCGGTTGCGGTGAAGCCGGCTTCGCTCGGGCTGGCGCTTCTGTTGACCGCGCTCCTGGTCGTGTATGGTTATCGCGCGCTCGGAAGAACCAAATGGATGCGCCGAATAGGCTGGGAGCGGCCGCGTCAAGGATTCTGGATTTACAGCTTCCTCGCCGGCGCCGCGGCTGCCGCCGGTATTTGGTCGTATGCTGTGATCCTCCACCAGTCCCTGGGGCGTGTTCCTCCCCCGCATCGGGTCCTTCTGGCCAGCGCTTCAGGGCCGATGATCGAGGAGATGCTTTTCCGCGGCATCCTCTTCTGGCTGATCCTCGAATTTTTAAGCCGACGAGGTGCGCCGCGGCTCGCCGCCGTCTGCACAACAGTAGTCCTTACAGCAATTCTCTTTGCGCTGTCTCACAATGATCGCAATGGTGCGCGTCTCTACGCGACTATCGTGACCGGCGTCTCATTTGGTTGGATGCGCGCCCAGTCGGGGTCCACGGCGGCAGCCGCGCTGATGCACGCTGTCTACAATTTCGCCGTGTCCTCGATCGCGACGCTTCAGTAGTTTGGTCGCTTTCAGAGGCCCGCCGCCGTCCTCGGTACACCGCTGTTTGTCGAACCATCCGGCGTCTGGTAGCTCTGCCGAAATTGGCACGAACCTCGATGACGCAGGCCCCGCCCGCAAGGACACTTATGATCGATCTGGTCACCGACCGCCGCCATTTTCCTGAACCAGTTGTCACCGGCGCCCATGGAAAGCCCGAGCGCGTCACAAGCTTCCCGAATCGTCTTGCCTTCAACGAACACGAGGCGATGGAACTCTGGTTTTTTCGATTGCGTCGGGTGGTTGATGCCGCCTCGGAAGCTCCGGTCGATCACGAAGCTTCGCCGGCAACCCGGATTCATGCACCTCCAGCCTCTTGTGCCGGAGCTGTTCCGTCCACGGCTTTG
>JASHSD010000720.1 GCA_030036985.1 Bryobacteraceae bacterium | reverse complement strand
GGCGGAGCTTAGGAAACCGCCACCCGCTACCACCGCGACATATTGCTCGCCCTGGACACTATAGGTCACAGGCGACGAATTGGGGGCCGCATTGAGCTGAGTCTGCCAAAGGAGCTTGCCGGTCGCCGCGTTATAAGCGCTGAAGAAGCGATCCAGTGCCCCCACGAAGACAAGGCCGCCGCCGGTCGCCAGCAGGGAACTGACCAACGGCGCGCGCTGTCGATGAATCCATAACACCTTGCCGGTCGCCAGATTGATCGCTTCGATGCGGCCGAATTTACCATCGCTGTCCGGGCGCGGGCGCACGGCGAAATGAATATCGTCGCCGCCCGCCGCAATCTGAGCCGCGCTGCGCGGCGTCCAGCTGTATTCGGCGCAATCCTCTACCAGCGGCACATAGAGGATAAAGCTCGCGGGATCGAAAGCTGTGGTCAGCCAGTTCCGCGCGCCGTTGGCATCGGGACACAGCAGCTTGGTTTTGCCCGGCTCCGGTTCCAGCGCCGGATTGGTGGTCTTCTCCCCGGTCTCCGGATCGATGGCGGTCACGATGTTCTGCAGGCCCAGGTCGCGGGAAAAGACATGCTTGCCCGTAGTACGATCCATAGCATCGAAAATCGCTGCCTTGCCTCCGGTAACCACTAACTCAGTCGGCTTGCCGTTCACCGGCAGCGTGAGGAGCGACTGCTCGAACACCCAGTCCAGATCCCATACATCGCGCTTCATGTGCTGAGAATGCCAGACCAGCTTTCCCGTATCGGGATCCAGTGCCAGAGTTGAATCGGTATAAAGCGCATCCTTGGATTCGCCAACGCGCGGCTGGGGCAGCATCAGCGTGCCGATGTCATAGGTGTTGCCCGTGCCGAAATAGACCAGGTTCCGCGCGGGATCGTAGCTGCCCGAGGTCCAGACGCCACCGCCGTACCGCTGTTCGACAGGCGCGCCGTTCCAGCTGTCGCCGCCCGGCTCGCCAGGCCGCGCGATAGTATTGAAGCGCCATGCTTCATTGCCACTTGCCGCGTCCAGCCCGACAATGTAGTTGCCGCCGCCAGTGCTGATACCCAGGCTCGTACCGATGATCACTTTGCCTTTGGCGACGATCGGGCCGCCAGTCAGGCTGAAGGGAGATCTGCCCCCCGCACCCTCATGCATCACCGCATGATCCCAGACCAACTTGCCGGTCCTGGTCTCTAACGCAATCACATGTTCGTCCGCGGTGGGCGCATACAGCAAGTCGCCGTAAATTGCCATGTTCTTCATCCGCGAGTTCTGGCCATTGCGGAGCTTTTCCGGCAGTGAGCGTGTATATTGCCAGAGCACTTCGCCAGTGGCGCCGTTGAGCGCCTGGATGCTGGCGCCGCTTTCCACAAAAATGATTCCGTCATGCACCAGTGGCGTCGTTTCGTTGCCGCTGACCGGCAGGGCGAGCGTCCAGGCGATACCGAGATCATGGACGTTGGCCCTGTCAATTTTCCTGAGCGGGCTGAATGCGAGATTTTGATACGTGCGCCGCCACACCAGCCAGTCGCCATCGGCGGGATGCTGAAGCATCCCCTCTGTTACCGGCGTCAGGCTCGCGAGCAGCTTCTTACGGGCCGCCATTACAGATTGGTAGGTCGCGTCCCGATTGGCAGTGCGCACGGTAGTAGCGGACTGTGTCCGCGCTGGAGCCAACTCCCTGCTGCCGGCCGTAACACCGTTGGCGCGAAGAATATACGCCTCCACATCGCTGTCGGCGCGGTCACTGAGCTTGGCAGGCGCGGCCGGCGGCATCCTGGTCGCGATGTAAGTGAACAGCGCGTTCGCGGACTGGCTTGCCCAGTGCATCTTGAAAGCGGAGCCGCGAAGCGGCGGGCCGAACGCTCCATCGTCGAGATTGGCGCCATGACAGCTGCCGCAATTGTCGTCATAGACCGCCTTGCCGCGGCTCGCCTGCTCCGCGGTGAAACCCACCGCCGAGCTGCCGGTAAAAAAGCTCTGTTCCTGCGCTAGTACGCCGAAACTGGTCAACGACAACACCGCGCCACCCAAAAGCACAAACCGGCACAATGCGCTACGCCAACTCATCACCGTCCTCCCGCTTGTTCTGCCGCTACCCTTTCTCTTGCATCCAAAGCATCGGCGTTCTCGCGGTTCATCGTCATGCCGACGGCGCAATTGTATCTGCATCCGGTTGCTCTCGAAATTTCCGCGCTCTGCCAGGTGCGCAAATTGACTGATAGCGACTTCGCATCCGAGCCTTCTTTGCTCGATATGACCCATGCCACCCTTGCCGAGCGGCCGACTATCTCGTGTGGCCCGAGCTTGCTCAACCGTTATCGGCATTGTTAGTCTATCCCACCTAATCCAGCCGCGGGCAGATTGGAGATGTGTCACGGTTCAGGAAAAGGTGTTTCCGATACCGCTACGGAGGGCAAGAAATCGCCTTCAAAGAAGTGTGAGGCCGGGCTCTGGCCGGGTCACCGGCCACTCGGAGAATGCCCCGAGCGGTATGCCCGGCGAGGATCACTCCCGCGAAAACGCCGTCCGCGCCAAGCGGCAGCGTGCATCGTCGGCGGCCGGGAAGAGGCCAGTTTGTTTGGAGCACATGGAAGGCACGCTGGCACGCCCCATCGCTGGAAAGCAGTGCGTTGCCGCGGCCGGTTCGCCCCTCGATGGCCGGCGCGAGTAACCCCGGACAGTCAGGTCAGATTGGTGTCAGCGAATCATTGGAGGCCCCCTGACGGATGCACTGATTCACTCGGCTTCTGGTTGGGAGCCGAAATTGAGCGCCCGACGAGCTGAAGCCCTCAGTGGCGGCAAATCATCCGTCAAAGTCCGCCAGATATCGTCAAGGTTTATGCGCTCGTATTGATGCCTGATCCAGTTTCCCGTACCCCGAATTTTCGGCCACGGTTCGTCGGGGCAGAGGGAGGGCCCTTGGTCACCAAGGCGGATGGCGGCTTCGCTGATGACCAGCAACTTCTTCCTCTCAACAGCCGCGACTGTCTTTGCATCTGAGCAAAATGCCTCGAAATCCATACCGGCCGTGAACTGCTCGATGCTGACAATGGCATCGAGCATGTCGCGAAGCGATTGGCGCGGATCCTTAAAAGACAAGGATGGCTTCCCGCTCGGCATTCAGTCGAACGGGTTCCTTGAGCATGGCGCGGTCGGACAGATCGACGGGGGCTTGAAGCATCTCGCTGATCTCGATTTCGAGGCCAGCCTTGTCGAACAGCGTCAGTCTCTTCGTGCCGTCAAAATCGGCCATCAAATCCACATCGGACAAATCCTGAATAGCCGTTCCCCGGGCATAGGAACCGAACAGGTGCAGATGCCGGACACCGCCGGTCTGTAGCTTCGCCGCGTGCTCGCGGAGTGTGTCGATGATCTGTTCTCTGTTCATGGCCGAAGCGACTGCCGCTCCCAAATGTCATTTTCGCATCAAGCGAGCACGAATTCGAAGCGGACCGTCGATTATGCTGACTCGTGACAGCCGTGCATGTCCGTGGGCAGATCCGTCCGAATTCGCGACCATGGCGGTCGCGTAGCGTAGTTTGGGGTCGATCGACAGGCCAATTTATGATCAGCCGCAGAGGAACCGATTTCACCCGGTGTCATTTTAGCCGGGAGTCCGAGCGCTGCGGCATGGAGAGTCGTTATGCGTCCCAGCTAAAGACGCAACAACTCGCGTCGGGCTGGAGAATCCCAACGTGTCGATCTTCCCCCGGCGGGCGAAGGGGGAGGGAGGCAGCGCCGGAGAATTATTACAAACCGTGCCAAATCGTGCCACCTACCCCGCAAAATACGCAAAACGCGCAATCAGCGACATCGCAAAATCAATAAGTTGCGTGTTTTCAGTACCCATAAATGGTTCGCCCCCCCGCCTCCACCAATTTACGGTAATGACTTAGTTTGATTCGGCGCCGGCGCTGCCCTGGCGGGTTGGAGGGCAGCATCAGCCTTCCGAACACCCATTGCACGGGCAGGCAAGAAGAGACCAGGTCTCGGCCGCTGCATGATTTGTGCCCACAAGGCGACCGGCCGGTCCCGCTGCCCGGCCTTTTACCTTTCTCTCAAGAATCCGACAAAGGCCGGTACTGAACCTGCCAAGCGGCCAAGAAGATCCTTGACGCCGATTCCGATTGCAGCCGCCTGTTCTCCCAACCGTTCTTCGACGACATCACGATGGACAGCCGCGAGCTGCTTCAGAAACGTCGAAGGTCCGAAGACGCTCACATTAAAGCCGCCTGCGGCGGGCAAGACAAAAATCTTTGATGTTAAACGTCATCAGGCAGTCCGCTCTGCATGTGACGGCTGCCGCAAGGACGTGGCGGTCTTTGGGATGGTTCTTCATCTCAGGGACAAGATGCTCATAGTTCTCGACGATCACCTCCGGAAAGAACTCCCGCATGGCAGCTTCGCGGTAGCGGGCCTTCTCCGGGGCCTTTCCGAACCGGCCGACGAGTGTGCGCGTCACTTCTGCGAGGATCTCGCTCGTCCATCGGGGCTCGTAAAGTGCAGGCGGGCTCCGCCAGACGCAGCAGCGTATCGGCCACTGGCATCGGAACCAGAACGCAGACGTCGAGAACGGCGACGGGGCATTTCTTCACAGCCTTTCACTATCACGTTCGCTACTCGTCGCTGCCGCCTTCGGGAATCGATGCGTTGTCGTACAGGCCGGCATCGAATGCATCGCGCGCCATTTTGTCCAGCGCCGCTCTGCGGCCCTCTGAGCGCCGCTGAGCATAGGCAACAACATCGCGAAGCGCAATGCGGCGATGCTTGCCAACAAGATGACACGGCATCTCGCCCGCATTGAGGAGCTGGATCAGATACGGCCGGGACATACCAAGCAGTTCCGCAGCACGTTGACTCGTGACTTGCTGTTCTTCCGGCAGCAGCACCAGGGACCGACCCTTCTCGAGATTTTGGACGATGTCTTTGAGCAGATCCTGGAGCGGAGCCGGCAGCGTTGCGTGTTCACCGGCGGGGCCGACGAGTGTGAGTGAACCACGGCGGAGAAGTTTGCTCACAACATGAAGTTCTGCGGCATCCTCAGGCTGAATAGTAATCGCGTCCCGGACCATACGGAGACTCCATCCCAAATTAGCACGTTATACGAAATATCTGTAATAGACGCAATACTGTAAACTGCAAGCCCGCCCCAAAGCTTTGTCCAGGTGCGGCGCATGCGGACACAGTGGACCGGCGCACCGGGGACCGCGCGATTCTTCTTACTGGTGGCTTATCGTCCGCGCCCGCACGAGGTCAAAAGTAACTCTCCACTACACCGATTGCAAACGCGAACGACTCCGGATCCCAGAGCGCAAGGCGCGCACGCCAATCAAGCAACGACGCTATCTCCGCCTTGGCGGCGTTGTACCTTGGCAAGCAAGGCGTGCAGCTGGATTGAGCTGGTGTGCACACTCTCATCAGAATTTCGCTTCGGGGCAAAACCGGGAAAGGAATGGCGGGGACGACGGGGCTCGAACCCGCGACCTCCGACGTGACAGGTTTAGGCTCAAGCCCTTACGGATCATTTATTTACCTTTTTTTCAGTACTTTGGGGATGTCAGAGTCCGACATGGATCGCCATAAAAAGCCTCAAGACGATACGTTTAGTTCACGCCTATTTCACAAACATTCGTCCTATGAAAATGTTTTTACCCACCTATTCTCTGATCGCGTTGGACGCCGCCGGGGCTGGCCGCACCGCGCTCTCGCCGGATCGATTTTGGTCTGGGTATCATTATCCCGCCTGTGGACCTGCGTAAAGCGCATAAAATCGGAGACAACCCGTCGGGACGGCACAGCAATCTGTGTGATTACGAATCACGAAGCGACGGTGTAACCTGTTGCAGCCAAAGCGCTTCTGTTTGACCAGAAACGCCGTAAAAGGCGTCTTCAGCGGCAAACGTACAGGAAGTTGTACGGGCCGCTGTGGCAGCTGCGGGGGACTCGCACCGCAAGAGTTCATTGACGATCAGGCGTGGTCGGAGCCTTGGCCCTTACGGGGCGAAACTCCTCATCAAAATGTTTTTACCCACCGATCTTCACACTAGCCGGAAGAGCGGCCGCGGCGCTGATCGGCGATACTATGAAGTCATGGTGTTGACTCTCGAGTTGCCGGACAGCATCGCTCAGGCCCTCTCCTCGCCGGGGGAAACGGACCTGTCGCGCAAGGCTCTCGAGGCTCTCGCGATTGACGGGTTCCGCGAAGGAAAACTTTCCCAGTATCAGGTGAGCCAGATGCTCGGGATGTCGAGAACCGAAACGGAGGATCTGCTGGCGCGGCAGGTCGATCTTTACGATTACGATCCGGCGGAGCTGCGGCTTGAGGCCGATCTGCTGGCCGCTTCCCCCGGGAACAAAAACCACTCCTGAATGGCAGTCGTTTCGGACACGTCGCCGTTGCGTTACTTCGTCGCCAACGGTTACGTGGATCTGATCAGGCAAGTTGTGGGCCCGGTGATCATTCCCGGAGCGGTGCGTTCCGAACTCACGCACCCGTCGGCTCCCGACAACGTGCGGCGCTGGGCCACCCCGCTCCCTCCGTGGGTTTCCGTGCAGGAACCCGGCCCAACGTCCGATCCTCGTCTGGACAAGTTGCTCGATTCGGGCGAACGGGCGGCAATTCAACTGGCGGGCGAGTTGTCAGCC
>JASHSD010000719.1 GCA_030036985.1 Bryobacteraceae bacterium | reverse complement strand
CCGGGCCGCCGAGCGAGAACGCGAAATCCTTGAACGGCGAGTCGGGTCTGGGCTGGCTGTGCAGATTGGCGAAATAGTTATTGGCGTTCCAGTCTGTCTCGCGAATGTGGCCGACCGCGCTGCCGTGCAGTTCGTTGGCGCCGGATTTGATCAACGTGTTGAACGTGCCCCCGCCTGTGCGGCTGACTTCGGCGTCGTAGGTGCTGGTCTGCGTATTCAGCTCCTGCACGGCCTCGGGCGAGGGAACGATCACGGCGCGATTGTTTGAATCCGTAATGGAGATGCCATCGACCGTATAGTTGTTGGTGCGCAGCGGACCGCCAGCGATGGATACCTGCGAATTCCCGTTCTGGTCCTGCATGCGATGGAACTCGGGATTCGCGGCATAGACGACTCCCTGCGCCAGTTCGCCCTCAAAGAACGGATTGCGCCCCAGCAGAGGCAGATCCGTGATCTGCTGGTTCTCGATCAGCTGACCGGTGGAGGCGTCGGCCGTGCTCAGCGGAGGCGCCTCGGCGGTTACATTCACCTGCTCGGTGACCTGACCCAGTTCGAGCGCGAGGTCGAGCGTGACGTTGGCTTGAGTGGAAACCTCGACGCCCTTATGGTCGAGACGTTTGAAGCCTGTCGCCTCCACCGTCACCGTGTAAGTCGCGGGTTGAACCGCGAAGAACTCGTACTCGCCCTGTTGGCTGCTGACTGTGGAGCGGGCTATGTTGGTGGCTTCGTCCCTTATAGTGACTTTCGCGCCTGGCGTGGCCGCTCCCTTCGGATCCGCCACGCGTCCGCGCAGGGATCCCTGGAAGGATTGCGAATACGCCACAGCGGCAAAAAGAAATACGGCAATAGTGAGCTTCATGAAGTGTCCTTCGACTTACAGTCCGCTCACGGGGCGGGATAAATAACCGGACACGCGACTTCAATCGCGTTCCTGACTGACATTTAAAGACGCGACTAAAGTCGCGTGTCCGAACCACTTAGCTTGTCAGGGCGCCTGGATTACAGCCGAGGCGTGACGACTGCGGCCGCAGCTTGCGGCTTGTTTCGAGCACGGGCGCCGCAAGGTCCCGCAGAAAACCGCGAAGCAGGATTTTGCCCGCCGGCCATGGGCCATGCCCCGAGGCCACATTGATGTGACCCGCGGCGCCGGCGTTCACCAAATCACTGTTCCAGCGAGCCGCGAGCGAACGCGCCATGGGGAATGACATGCATGGGTCGTTCTCGCTCGCGATCACCAGCGTCGGCACGGGAATGCGGCATTTGGGAATGGGCGCAAAGCCTCTCAACTCCCGCGGGACGCTTTCCCGCTCGACATCGGCAGGCGCGACCAGAAGCGCGCCGTCCACTTTACGCCTGAGTCTCTCTCGCGCGAAACTCGCCCAATGAACGAAGGCCACACACCCCAGGCTGTGCGCGACGATCATCACGCGGCCGGGGCATTCTTCGACCGCCTGATCCAGCGCGCCCACCCAATCCCCGCAATTCGGCGTTATCCAGTCTCTCTGTTCGACCCGTCGCCAGTCGGGATGTTCGGATCGCCAGATCGCCTGCCAATGCCCCGTACCCGAACCGTGCCAGCCCGGAACGAGTACGGGTACGGGAATGCCCTCCGATTGAGGAGACATGACAACACTACTCATCGCAACTCTAGTGCAGAGCGGCGCGCGTGACTTCGACTTTCTCGTTCAGCAACTGGTCGATGGTCGACGTGAATTCGCGCTTGAGGTCGGCATTGAACTCACCGCTGGCGGGCGAGGCGAAGCCGGTGTGGATATGCTTCACCTTACCGTCTCGTCCGACGAACAGCGTCGCCGGCCAGGTGTTGAGGTTCACGGCCTGCGGCACCTTCTCCCACATCTCGGCGGGCGCGCCGGCGATCACATACGTGTATGGCACGTGATACTGCTTGATGAACGCATGCACGCGGGCGAGGGTGTCCTGCTGTTCGGGCTCTTCGAAATCGAGCGCGACGATCTCCAGACCCTTGTCGTGATACTGGGCGTAGAGCTGCACCAGATACTGGGCTTCATCGTGGCAGTTCGGGCACCAGGTTCCGGTCACGATCGCCAGCACCACTTTGCCTTTGAACTTCGGATCGTCGTTCGACAGAATCTTCCCGTTCACGTCGGGGAACTTCCAGGTCAGAACCTCGTTCGGATCGCGCATAGTGGTGTGCGTCGTATAGTCTTCCGGCTCCGGGAATCCCTTGGCGCGGGCTACTTCGGGACGGTAGGCAATGAGCGTCCCATTGGATCGGCCCCCCAATTGTTTGATTTCGAGCGTGCCGTCTTTCGTCAGGGACAATTCCATCACGCCCGGACGCGATCCGTCCCAGTGGCTTAGAATCCACTTGCCGTCTTTGTACGTTCCATTGAGCGCTCCGGTGTCGCCGTCGACGCGCAGGATCGAAGCCGAAAGCTCGGGCCCGCTCTGCTCAACGATCAGGCGCTGCGTCTTCTCGCCCTTGGCGTTTGCCTTAGGCAGAGGGATCTCCCATGTGCCGGCGACCTGCGGCGGGTCCGCGGAAGGAATCGGGGCTGTGTACGGCTTCGCGTGGAAAGCGTAAGTGGCGGCGTCGGCGCGCGACTGCGATACCACTTTGCCGTCCAGTTCCCCGTCTTTCAGGGTCGCTGTGATGCGGGTGAGATAGTGGTCGATCCTCAGCACGAGCACGCCGTTCTGGAAGCTGGCGCCCGTGGTGGTTTCAAACGGGTCCCAGCCATTATAGAGAGTGCCCTTAAGCGTCGTGCCTTCGCCCGAGATATCCAGCCGGAAGGGCACGACGCCGGTCTTTGTGGTGAGCGTGGCGTCCCATCGGCCGTCGATGGAAATCACGGGGGATGCCGTCGTCTGTGCCGTTGCCAAACCGGCGGCCACTACCGCGAAGCCAAGTATGCGAATGCTGTGACTTTTCATAAGATGATCCTTTCTGTCGAATCTCTGAGCCTTATGGTTTACCTTTCCACTCGGCGGGCAGTCCTGGCTTCGTGGCCAGCAGAATCTCGAAGATCGCGCGCCGCGTATCGCCGTTGAGTCCGGCGAACGCGGG
>JASHSD010000718.1 GCA_030036985.1 Bryobacteraceae bacterium | reverse complement strand
TCGCTTGGGCGGGCCGCGGAACTTTGCCGGACGCCTGTCGAAGCCTTCATGGAATATGCCGGGAGCCGCGGAGTTCCCCTGCATTACAGTCTCGACGAGCTTCACGAGGACTGGCAAACCATCGAACGCCTCGGATTGTGAAGTCGTCTCCGACGCTTTGCCTCTGATCGCTCTGGCGCGAATCGATTGCCTCGATCTGTTGCCCAAGCTATACGGCCGTGTTCTGATTCCGCTCTAGGTTTACGAGGATGTGGTAATCGCGGGAGCGGGTCAGCCCGGATCGGAGCAGATCGCCGCGGCCGAGTGGATTGAAGTTTGTTCTTTGAGCAACGCCGCGACCGTCGACGAAATCATTGGCCGCACCGCGCTTGGACCGGTGAGGCAGGCGCTATTGCTCTGGCCAAAGAAATCGCCGCCGGATTGGTCCTCATTGATGAACGAGCAGCGAGGCGTTACGCGAAGACCGAGGGTCTCAACGTTATCGGATGCGTGGGGATACTGGAAATATCGCACCGGCGCGGGCTCCTGCCCGACCTGGGCAAGGCTTACTCCCGGCTTGTTGATCAGAATTCCGGATCGACAAGCGAGCACTACAGGAAAGCCTCGCGCGACTAAGACTGCCGCCGCTTTAGAACTTTGACCAAACCTGGACACGAGCCGGGTAACATCGGCTGGATCTCTCCTGTCAATGCATAAGGTGATCCGAGCGATCGTAGGCACAACCTTCCTCATGGTTCTATCCGGCGCGGCCTTCGCGCAAACCCCCAATCCCGCGCCGCGATTTGAAGTGGCCCAGATCGAGCGCAGCGGCCCCGCGATGAATCCCTACACCTTTATTTCCGGAAACGTGCTGCGCGGCGCCAGATACGACCTGCGGAAAGCCACGATGCTCGATCTTATCCGCATCGCTTACAAGGTAGACCCGGAAACGATCCTTGGCGGGCCGAACTGGCTCGAGTTCGATCGCTTCGATATTGCCGCCAAAGCGCCGCCCGGGTCATCGCCCGAAACCGTCCGGCTGATGCTGCAATCGCTGCTTACCGACCGCTTCAAATTGGCGATCCGCCACGACACCCGTCCGATGCCCGCGTACACTTTGACCCGAGGGAAGGGCAAACCCAAGCTGACGGAGTCGACGAGCGCCGTGAATCCCGAATGCCGGTATCAGCCTCAACCCGCGGGTTCAACGCTGACCGTGTATGCCTGCCGCAACATCACCATGAAGGCTTTCGCGGAACAACTGCACCGAATCGCGCAGGATTACCTGATCGAGCCCGTGGTGGACGCGACAGGCCTCGATGGCGCCTGGGATTTCGATTTGAAGTGGAACTCACGCACACAGCTTCTGCCGCCGGGTGCGGCGCGCATCACGATCTTCGATGCTGTCGAAAACCAACTCGGCCTTTCGCTGCCGCGGAAGGAGGCGCCGGCGCCGGTGCTTGTGATCGATCACGTCAACGAGAAGCCGACCGACAATCCACCCGATGTGGCGAAGAGGCTGCCGCCCCGCGAAGTGGAATTCGAGGTGGCCGATCTCAAGCCGAGCCGGCCCAACGAACCCGATCCTGGGATGGTGGTGAGCCCCGGCGGCGGACTCGTGGTGCGGTCCAACCCTTTGAGTGTCCTGTTGGGCGCGGCTTGGGATGTGGATTGGAGCCATCTCGACGAACGATTCGCGGGATTGCCCAAGTGGACTGAAACAGCCCGTTTCGACATCCGCGCCAAAGCCGCCGGCGCAACCAACTCGCCGCCGTTCATGGGGCCGGGTTATCCCGATGACGACGTGCGTCTGATGTTGCGCGCGCTGCTGATCGACCGCTTCAAGATCCGCTTTCATTACGAGAACCGTCCCATGGAGGCGTATACTCTGGCCGCCGGCAAGCCGAAAATGAGACGAGGGGACCCGGCCAAACGCGCCGGCTGCAAAGAAAGCCAAAGCATCGCCCACGACCCGCGAGACCTGAACCCGCGGCTGGCGCGGCTGGTCGTTTGCCGGAACACGACGATGGCCCAGTTTGCGTCCCAACTTCAGGCTCTCTCGCCCGACTACTTCGTTTTTCCCGTCGACGACGCTACGGGATTGGCGGGCGGGTGGGATTTCACCCTGAGTTTCTCGCCTTCCTGGATGCTGAGTGCGGAAGGTCCCAGCGGCCAGGCAGGCGCCGCCGCATCCATTGCATCCGAACCGAGCGGCGCCATCTCGCTCCCCGAGGCCGTCAGCAAACAAATGGGACTGAAGCTGGAGAAGCGCAAACGGATGCTGCCGATCATCGTCATCGACCACATCGAGGAGAAGCCGTCCGCGAATTAGGCACTGCCGGTTTTTTCGAGAGATACTGGAACTCGGAAACCTGCGTGACCTTTTTGCGTGCCGTGCGTCCACATGCGTAGAGTACTCCGCAGAATGTACGATGCCGCGACGGAAACGGTGAATGCCACTTTGGCGGCGCCTTTAGACGAAACCGGGCTGATCCGGGCCGCCCAAAGCGGCGATGCCGATGCGTTCGAGCGCCTTGTACGCGCCTACGACCAAAGTGTGCTCCGCATCGCCATGAACCTGCTGCGCTCGCCGGACGAAGCCCGCGACGTTTACCAGGAGGCGTTCCTTAAGATTTTCAGGAACTTACGCCAGTTCCGGTTCGATTGTTCGTTTCACACTTGGCTCTACCGCGTGGTCACGAACGTCTGCTTCGACCATCTTCGACGGCGCAAAGTCAGGAAAGAAGATTCGACGGTCGTCGAAACCCAGGACGGCCTGGTCGATCAGGTGACGCAGATCGAGGAAGTTGGTCCGGCGGCCAATCCCGAGCGGCAGACTTGGAATCGCGAGTTGAGCGCGGGCATCGCGGCGGCGCTGCAGGAACTGACTCCGCGCGAGCGGATGGTATTCGAACTTCGGCATTACGAGGGGCTGCGGTTGCGCGCCATCGGGGAAATTCTGGGCACGAGCGAGGAAGCGGCCAAGAACTGCCTGTTCCGCGCTACGCAAAAGATGAGAACACGGTTGGAAGCATTTGTATGAACTGCGCTGAAGTAGTCAAACAAATCCCGATGTATGGCTATGGCGAAATTTCCGCCGAAATGGAAGAGCGTATCGAGTCCCATCTCACGGAATGCGAAGCCTGTCGGGAAGAGCTGGCGCGGCACCGGGCGTTTGTGGATCTTCTCGACGAACGCGACGAACCGATCGATCCCACGCTGCTGACGACCTGCCGGGCGGATCTGCGGCGGCAAATCGTAGCTGAAACGGCGTCCCGCCCGCACACCGGTTGGAACTGGCTGGGCAGCGTTCGCGGCTTCACCGCGTTCCACATTCCGTTCCGTGTTCCGGTGGGGGCCATCGCATTGGTTGCCATCGGTTGGATTGGCGCCCATTACGCGCCCGCGCGGTTCGGCGGCGTCGAGACGGCCGGGCTGGTGCAGCCGATGTTCTCGAACGTCCAATCGGTCCAGCCGGACAGTTCCGGCAACGTGAGCATTGCCGTGGATGAGGTGCATCGCCGCGTGGTATCGGGAACCTTCGACGACCCGCGCATCCGCGAACTGCTGCTGAGCGCGGTGCGCGAGGAGTCGAATCCCGGCGTGCGCGTGGAATCGATCGCGGTGCTGAAGGACAGCGCGGATTTGCAGGTGGTTCGGCAGGCTCTGATTGACGCCGTGTCGCACGATCCCAATCCGGGCGTTCGCTTGAAAGCGCTCGAAGGCCTCAAGCAATACGCAAGCGATGCTGCGGTGCGCAAGGCCCTGGCGAATGTCCTGCTGAAGGACGATAACGCCGGCGTGCGCGTGCAGGCCATCGACGTACTGACGGCGCACAGCGACGATTCCATCGTGGGTGTCCTGCAGGATGTGATGCAGAAGGAAGACGACAGCTACATCCGCGCCCGCGCCCGCAACCTGCTGGAAGCCATGCGCGCTTCGATTGGTACCTATTGACTTTCGCCTCGTCCAAACAGATAACGAGAGTAGCGGGTATGTTTCGAAAGACCAGAGTGCTGGTGTGTCTGGCGGCGGGCTTGACCGTCGGGTTGGGTTTCGCGCAAACCGGGGCGGCCCAATCTTCGCACTCTGCCACGCTGCGCAGGCCTGTAAGCAGGGGATATCTGGGGGTGGGCGTCGCCGACCTGACCGACGACCGGGTGCGGGCCCTGAAGCTCAAAGACGACAACGGGGTTGAGGTGAAGCACGTGGATCCCGACAGTCCGGCGGACAGGGCGGGCTTCAAAATAAACGATGTAATCCTCGAGGTCAATGGCAAGACGGTCGAGGATATCGATGAATTCGGGACCGCCATCGGCGAGTCCCAGCCGGGATCGAAAGTCCGCCTCACCATCTGGCGCGATGGCGGCAAAAAGGCGCTTTCGGCCACGTTGATCGAGCGTCCCGAGAGTTTCTTTTCCTTCGGCGGACCCGATCTGCCGAACGCGCCGATGCCGGCGATGCCTCCGTTCCCGCAGCCGTTCCAATTTCCCGGATTCTCGGCGAACGCGCCTCTGGTGGGGTTTGAAGGCATGACCCTGAGTTCGCAGCTTGCGGCGTACTTCGGCGTGAAGGAAGGCGTTTTGGTGTGGCAGGTCAATGGCAATACGCCCGCTGAAAAAGCCGGACTCAAGGCCGGCGACGTGGTGGTGAAAGTGAATGGAACGCCTGTCGCCGCCCCGCACGAGATCACCGGTCTGGTGCGGACCAGCGGGAAGAAGAATGTCGCGTTTACCGTGGTTCGCAACAAGAAGGAAATGACGGTCAAGGTGGATATGGGCGGCGATCGTCAATCCTCGTCCGACCACCAGGTACTGTAACGACTCACAGGCTTCAAGCCTGTGCCTTGAGTTTCTACATTTCGGCGAAACCGGAGTCACAAACTCCAAAATAAATTTTCGGCCCGCCCGATCAACAGGTTGGAACCAATCCGGCTGCATCCCCGCCTCCCATGCCCCAGCCGTTGCTGTACTCTCCAATCGAGAACCAGGTCGGAGCCCATGACCCGATCTGGTCGCTAAACCGTACAGTCCTCGAGGCTCTGGTCGCGGTGAATGCTTCAAACATGGGCGGCAGGCGCTCCCCGTAATCGGCGCTCCCGGATTCAGCCCGGGTAACCAACTGATTTGGGGCGCCCCGAAAATTCCTTTCACCGACGCGAACCGGCGGATTGGCAATCTGATGCCACGTAGTTTTTTGTGGGGTCAGGCCTCCAGGCCAGGGCCAGGCTCCTGCCCGGCCCTGGCCGGCCGAAAGGCCGGCTATCACAGGCTGAAGCCTGTGCCACGCAAACATCTGTGATTATTTCAGCGAACCTTCAGCTTCCTCGGGTAGTGTTATCGAGGAGCGTCCGATGAAATTCCCGATTCTTATCGCGTTTGCGGCGGCCGCGATCGCCGCGCCTCCGACGTACAAAGTCACCGGCAAGATCAAG
>JASHSD010000717.1 GCA_030036985.1 Bryobacteraceae bacterium | reverse complement strand
GGTGTGGGCGGGACAGCGCGAAAACCCGTCCGCACTGATGCCCCGAAAAAGCCCGCCGCTGTTGTACGCGGCGACGAGCGGTTCCACTCCGTTTCGGTTCAATCTGCATGTCGGCGATCTCGGCCATACCATGATTTGCGGGCCTTCGGGCGCCGGCAAATCAACCCTTCTCGGCCTGCTTGCGGCGCAGTGGTTCCGCTATCCCGGAGCACAGGTCTTTGCGTTCGACCGAGGCCATTCGCTCTACGTGCTTACGCAAGCGGTCGGCGGTGAGTTCTACGATTTGGCCGGAGCGGGAACGGATTTGGCGTTCTGCCCGCTTCGACATATCGATTCCGATTCAGATCGCATTTGGGCAGTGGGTTGGATCGAAGCTTTGTGCCGGCTGAACGGTCAGTCGATCAACCCTTCGCAAAGAAACCGAATCGCGGAAGGCGTCGAGCACCTGCGTATTTCCCCAACCCGTTCTTTAACCGAGTTGAGAACGAACATTCAGGATGAGTCGGTTCAGGCCGCCCTGCAGCATTACACGCTGGGCGGGCCGCTGGGCCAACTCCTGGATGCCGAAGCCGACGCTCTCGGCAACGGCAGATTTCTGACGTTCGAGACGGAGCATCTGCTTCAGCTCGACGAAAAAGCTGTCCTCCCGGTCTTGTTGTATCTGTTCCGCCAGATCGAAAAGCGACTCGATGGCTCACCGACGCTGGTGCTTCTCGACGAAGCGTGGAGCTATTTGAAGCACGACCTGTTCAGGGAACGGATGCGGGACTGGCTGAAAACCATGCGCAAGCAGAATGGCGTCGTGGTCATGGCAACCCAGCAACTAAGCGACATCCTCAGTTCCGGGATTTCCGACGCGATCCTCGAAGCCTGTCCCACCAAGATTCTGCTGCCGAACGCTGAATCGAAGAGTCCGAATTCCCGAGCTTTTTATGAGCTGGTCGGCCTGAATGCCCGTGAACTTGACATTTTGCAGACCAGCATTCCGAAACAGCACTATTACGTGGTTTCGCCGTTGGGTCGCCGACTGGTGGACATGGGAGTCGGAAAAGTTGCGTTGTCGTTCGTGGGAGTGAACGGCCGCGAGGAGCGGCTCCTGATGCAGCAAACCAGAGAGCGCTTCGGAGATAGCTGGCGGTCGGAATGGCTCCGTTTCCGGGGTCTCGGCAGTTGGGCAGATTACTTCTGCGATGTCGCAAAAGAATTTGAAGGAGATTGGAAATGCGCAAAAGCCTCATAGTCGTCGCAAGTCTTTTTCTGGTAGCCGAGTTCGGGAGCGCACCACCTCCCGTACGCGCGGCGATGCCGCTGCCGTTCGCAACGGAGTTCACGCAATTGCTGAATTACGGCCAATTGCTGAGCGCCAACCTGACAGCGGCATCACAGCTTGCCAACCAGATCCGGCAGTTGGAGAATTCGATCCGAAACCTTGTGCAGCTGCCGAATCAGGTTTTCGGGCCGATCCAGGCCGATATCAATTCCCTCGGCAGCGTCGTTCAGGGCGGTCTGTCTCTGGCGTATTCGATGGCCAACCTGGACTCCCAGTTTACGAGCCGGTTCAAAGGATTCGCCGGATTCACCCCCGGTAATTACTACAACAACTATCAGACGTGGTCGCAGACATCGCTCGATACGACTCTCGGCACGTTGCGGGCGGCGGGCCTGCAGGGCCAGCAACTGCAAAACGAGCAGGCAGTGCTGAGTTCGCTTCGGGGCATGGCCCAAACATCCGATGGCGCCATGGAGGCGCTGCAGGTAGTCGGGGAGATCTCCGAGCAGGAGGTTCAGCAACTAATGAAGCTTCGGGAATTGATGCTGGCGGACCTTCAGAGCAAGCAGGCCTTTCAGGCGGCCGTGATTCAGCAGCAGGCGAACGGGGAAGCGGCGGCGCAGCAATTCTTTCAGTTCGGCGGCGCCAGTGGCGATGGACTCACGTTCCTGCCGGGGTGGCGCTAAGGACTAGCTGCGCTCACCAAGAGGATGAAATGCTGACGAACAGATTCAGGATCGCTCGGACTGCGTTGCTTATCGTTGCTGTCGCCTCAATGGGCTTCGCTCAGGCGCCCCCGTTTGTCTCGACGAACCCGAGCCAGATCCTGAGCGCGTTTCAGGCGGCGCGGGCAAATTGGGTTACGAACATCGCCGGGTACGCGAATGCACTTTTCGGCGGACTCGCCCTGATCGAGTTCGCGTGGAGCGCCGCTGTGATGGTCCTTGAAAAGGCGGACCTTCAGTCCTGGACTGCGGCGCTGGTGCGGAAAATCATGTGGATTGGCGGCTTCTATATGCTGCTGATCAACGGCCCGACATGGATACCGTTCATAATCGACAGCTTCACCCAGATCGGGCAGAATTCGTCCCGGGTCGCAAGTATTTCACCCAGTAATGTGTTCGGGCAGGGCCTCGCGGTTGCCGGCGCTCTTTCAAACGGATTCAGCGTCGCCGGATTCCTGACGCAGCCTGCGGTCATTCTCGCTCTGGTATTCGCAGCGCTCATCGTCGTCGTTTCTTATGCGATGATTACGATCCAGTTCCTGGTCGCGATTGTCGAAAGTTACATCGTTGTTGCGGCCGGATTCATTTTTCTGGGCTTCGGCGGCTCCCGTTGGACAGTGCCATATGCGGAGCGGTACATCGGTCTGGCCGTTTCGAACGGCGTCAAGATCCTCGTCATTTATCTGCTCATCTCGGTCGGGACCACCCTCGGCAACGCGTGGGTCAAGGAGGCGCAAGGGGCGGCGACATCACAATCTCCCGAAATGGTTGCTTTGGATGTGATGGCTGCGGCGCTGATGTACATGATGCTGTGCTGGCAGATTCCGAAGCTTTTCTCGGCAGTGTTGGGCGGCTCGCCGGCCCTATCCGGCGGAGACCTCATTGCGGCCGGAAGTTCGCTCGTCGTGGGCGCCGCCGGTGTGGCGGCCGCGGCTTCGACCGGCGCGGGCGTTTTGGCCGGAGGCACCCGGTCGCTCGCCAGTGTTGGAGCTGCAGCCAGTGCCGGTGCGGGATCGTCACTCAGCGTAATTGATGCTGGAGGGTCAGCGTGGCCGGGACAGGGAGGCAGTTCAGTGCCACCGCCAACATCAGCTGCGTATGGGCCGTCTGACGGACCGAACCCCAAGCAGCCAGACCCTCCGGGTGGCTTCGGTGCAGCGACGCCGGAGGGTGGAGCGCAGTCGAACGAAGCGCCGCCGTCAGTGAAGATTCGCAATGTTGGGCGGCGATTGAACTCCATTCTTCCCCCGGATCACGCGCCGCACGCGACACCGCCGCGGATGGACATCGATCACCACGAATAGGAACGAAACATGCGACTCAGTCTTAAATCCAAATCGAATTCGGCGGATGCTTTGCCTTTCAATCCGTATGTCGCGGCTCGCCGCGAATGGGATGAGCGCTACGGGGACATGATCACGCGTGCAAAAAACTGGCGGTTCATGGCTTTTCTGAGCGCGCTGGCCACGCTCGTAGCGGTAGCAGGGATTGTCGTGCTATCAGTTCGTTCCAAAGTTGTTCCATTCGTCGTTGCCATCGATTCGCTCGGAAGAACGGTGTCGGCAGGCACGGCGGACGCGACCACGACGGCGGATGAAAAGCTCACGAAGGCGGTTCTATTCACATGGATTGAAGAGGTCCGCCTCGTCACGACCGATCCATTCGCGCAGCGGAAGGCGATCGACCGCGCGTACGCGCATCTGGCGATGGGCAGCGAGGCACAAGCTTTCATCACCGCCTACTATCGGGCGGACCCGCCCGAGAAACGCAGCCAGACGCAGACGGTCAGTATCGATGTCAAATCCATTCTGCCCGACAGCAACCGAACGTATGAAATTGAGTGGATCGAGACCACCCACGATCTGAACGGCGGAATCCTCGCCACAGACCACTGGAAAGGCTCCTTCACTATCGCGCTGAATCCTCCGACTGAGGAGCGGTTGATGCGTATCAACCCTCTCGGAATTTACATCACGGATGCAGCGTGGACCAAAGTTTTGTAGTTGTAGCCCAAAGGAGCCTGATATGTCTCAAACGCCATTATTGATTTCTCTGCTTGTTGTAAGAACGTTATTCGCCCAGGACACGTCGACGAATTCCCAGAATTCCCAGCCGAATTCCGTGACCCAGGCAAAACAAACGCCGACGACAGGTACGTTTCTCGATCACTTCGACTTCGATGCGAACGTGCGCGCATTGGCCCGGTCGATGGACACCCGGGTCGTCCCCGGTGCGAATCCGCTGGCAACCAGCGGTCCGGTTGTCGTGCCGCAAGGCTACCGGTCGGCAACGGACGTGACGCTTTCGAGCACAGCAAAACAAGCGGTAGAGTTGAGCGCGTCCTGGCGTGCGCAGCAAAACGGAACCACGCCGGGGCCGGACGGACGTGTGCTGTTCGCTTTCGGAGCAGGGCTGCCGACCGTGGTGTGCGCACCGTTGCGCGTCTGCCTGATCGAGTTGCAGCCCGGAGAAAAAATTCTGGGCGAACCGCAGATTGGCGACTCGGTCCGTTGGAATGTAGCCCCGGCAGTCTACGGAAAAGGTGATGAGACCACAGCGCTGCTCGTGCTGAAGCCGCAGATGCCGGGACTCGACACAAATCTCCTGATCACGACCGACCGTCGCGCCTACTACGTTCGGCTTGTCTCCAAGGCCCAGGATTACGTCTCTCGCGTTGCCTTTGTATACAACGACGATGATGGCGGCAAAAAATGGCAGAACCACTTCGCCGAACAAGCGCGAGAGGAGTCGGTCGCAGCCCGTAATTCCGTCCAGACTCAATCGGGGCTTCTCGTGGCCATAGAGCACCTGAATTTCGATTATCAGGTGAAGGGCGGCGACGAAAATATCCGTCCCCGGCGCGTGTTCGACGACGGGGCAAAAACTTACATCCAGATGTCGGAAAACCTCGCCAACCGCGAAGCGCCGGTTCTGGTGGTCTTGGGTCAGGACGGTAAGGGCGAGGTCGTGAACTATCGGATGAAGGAGCAAACCTACATCGTCGATCGTCTGTTCGACCGCGCGCAGCTCGTATTGGGTTCCGGTAAAAGGGCGCAGAAAGTGGAGATCAGCCGTGACAACCGACAATAAAAATCCCGACGAACATTCGAATCCGGAGGCCACGCCTGAGCCTGTTCGCGAAATGGCTTCACCCAGCGGCATTGACCTGCGGCCCGATCCCGAGAAATCACCACGGATCAGCAGACGAGCCGCCGGATTGATCGTGCTCACTGGCGTCGCGGTCGCTGTACTGTTCGCGTACGGAGGGCTGAGACGACAACATCAACAGGTCGTTGCGGCCGAGGGAAGCGCGTACAAGAAGGTCGAGCCTGCCCACCCCGACGAAGTGGAACAAGATTTGAGCGGCTCGGCGGCCGGTGTCGCTCCGCGCGACACGAAGCAGGGAATCCTGCCGGCGGCTTCCGGTGAGGAGCAAAGCCCGGATTCCGATCTGCCGAAGGAGCGAATCGTGGTGCGCCGGGCAGCGGCGCCGCCGCTGGCACCTCAGGTAATTACTGTCCCGCCGATAGCTCACGAACCGACCCCGGAAGAGCGAGCTTTGTCATCGGCATATATCGCAGAACAGCAGGCGCGACTGGCGCCGACGGGAATCCGAACGGGGACCGTAAGCGCGAACAGCCCGATGATAGCGGCCGGACCTGGATCAGATGCTCCCGCTCTCGACAACAGCACCGCCCAACTCGGAGCGATCGCGCAAGCGCTCATGTCTCGGAATCAGGGTGCGAACGGGTCACCGGGTTCTTCCACCGTGAATGCCAACGCCGAGTACGACGGTCAGAATCTCCAGTCGCAAAAGGAGTCGTTCATCGAGAAAGCACGGGCGGAGAATACCGCAGATGACTACCTGAAGTACACACGGACACCGCCGCTCTCTCGCTTCGAGATCAAAGCCGGGTGGGAAATTCCCGCGGTCCTGGAGCAGGGACTGAACTCAGATTTGCCCGGCGAATTGAAGGCTCTGGTGATGTCGAATGTGTACGACACCGCGACAGGGCAATATTTGCTGATACCGCAGGGCGCGCGCCTCGTCGGCGAGTACAACTCGCGCGTCGCTTACGGGCAGAACGGCGTACAGGTCGCGTGGCATCGGCTGATTTTTCCCGATGGGTCGGCGATCGATCTGGGTGGCATGGAAGGGCTGGACGCCCAGGGCAATGCCGGTCTTCGGGACAAGGTTGACCATCATTACAAGCAACTGATCGGCGGCGCGATCATGACGACCATGTTCGACGCGGCCCTCGCCGTCACGCAAAGCCGTCAGCAAAGCGTTCTCCTTTACCCGAGCCCCGGCCAGGAAACCGAGGGCGCAGCGGGCCGAGAAGTGAGCCAACTCGGCAGCCAGATGGCCCGGAGAAATCTCAATGTTCAGCCGACGATCAAGGTTCCGGCTGGCTACAAATTCAACGTCAGGGTCAATCGAGATATTCTCTTCGAAGAACCCTATACGCCCGAGGACCCGCCGCAAAGCAATGGCCTCATCCGAAGGTCGAGCAGATGATCCCATATGACCAAAGCGTAGCGCCAGTCGCCGCCGGGCTGTTGCGAACATGAACGAGGTGTTAAGCCATGAGTTCTGAGGTTTTGAATGAAATTCTCAATGTGATCGAGAAGGTGGCGAACGCAAGGCCTTCCGACATTGAATTTGATAATGGCGTACCAGTCGCGCGTTGCAATCGACCGAATACGATTCGCAATCAAACACACTGAGCAATTTGGACAATCGGATCACATGCGGGAGACCACCGTCCAGTTGCTGGATGCATTGCAGCGCCTGGAAAGGGTGACCAGTGGTTCCAGGTGTGATCGCGAAGTAAAGATGCTGTTTCTTCCGCATCCGGTGCTCCTTTTCGCGGCCAACGGCAGGGATGGTCGACACAGCGTGAAGCAGACAACGATTTGATTGAGTATTCCCGCGGGAGCGCGGACCGAGGGGCTTATTCGTCAATCAGACGAAGAGGCCAGAGACCCAGACGTCAATTCCACAACCGGAACAGGATGTACGGAATGTTGGAGAAGGTGCTCGCAGTCGAAAGGCAATATACGATTAACGAGCTTTGCGATTTGTTAAACATGAGCTTCAGTACGGTTCGACTGCTGGTTAAAGACGAGCCGGGTGTGTTGAGATTTCAAACGAGCAAACGGGGCTCTGCGAAGCGTGCTCGCACTATGTACCGCATACCAGAGAGCGTGGTAAAACGAATTATCCGCCGCTGTGCGAACCCAGAGAAATGTCAACTCCCCTCCCGTGGTCACATGTCGAGCGGGCATTGAACTGGCCAAGGAAGATTTCGGGTGGCAGTTCTGCATACCGAGTTCTCACCGGCGGGTCAACGGCTCGCCTGGCACCGAATGGTTCAACTGGTCGATATCCCCGAAAGACACCATCAAAATGCCCGCTACACGCCCGACGCAGGTTTCAGGTGAAAGCCGAGCTATCGGTCTTATTGGGGGGCCATGGCTTAGATTTTGCCGATGCGCATCCCGCATTCTTGCACCATTCGATAACGCCCTCCCCGACTTCGAAACGATAGCCTCATGCGTCCCTACATATAGAAGCGGTAAGAAGGATGGGGAGTTATTCCTTCTCCCACTTCCGCCATGATGCCGCCAACCTGGCTCGCAAATCGCAAGGTTATAGGCGTGCCGGTCGTGTCGAACGCTGTGTTCCAGTTCATCCTCGCTAAGGCGAGCACCTCCGTCGCTATTCGCATGATGTCCGCGTTGACATCAGTGCCGATCTCGATTGGAACTGGAACATGAACGCCGGGATACGTATTCCACTCTTCGATGAAGCCCGTCGTGAAGAGATACGTCTTTGAATCGTTTATGCGGCACAGCGTTCCTCGTTTGGGCGGGTAAGCGCCACGCTGTACCAATCGAAATTCCGACGGTGAGAGATTGACGAATTCCACGATCGGAATCTGCTTCGGCGCATTGTCAAACCCACGCCGTTCCTCATCGTCAAACCGAGTCGTCTTGTGCAACACGATGCGCGCGGGGTCCTTCCCGGCGCGTTCACGATATTGCTTAATCACTCGTCCGGCTAGTTCCGCAGCCTGATCAGCCATCAAATGAGGATTGCGATCATCATCGGGATTTCGCGGTACCGCGGCACCACGGAGCGCGAATCCCTCGCCCTCGCTGGAAAAGGCTTGCGCGACGCTCGAATACATCAGTTGTCTCTTGGTGGTCTTAAGGTAGTGGAAGCTGATTCCGATGTAACAGGTCTCGGGTCCGGCGGTTCGGACGCGCCATGGAATGCCCCCCGCTTTGTAGAACATCGCGACGCTGCTGTTCCACGCCCGTGTAGCGGGATCCTGTTTAGCGTTTTGTTCAATAAAAAGACTGTTCGTTGCAATCTGAACCGGCGTTTGAAGAGCCATTACCTTCGCTTTCAAGGCCCTTCCTCAGTGGTCACCTCAAATCCGGCCAATGGTGGTCACCCCAAAACCGGCCAATGAGAACGAGGCAGGACAAGCCATAGTTTTACCCCGCCGGCGATGGTTTCGGCAAGGCGTAATTTGAAAACGGCGCTGGGCGAAGCCGGCAATCCGCGCCGGCAGCAGACAACGCAGCAGGGGATGCACAAGGGGGCGCAGCCCTCTTGTGGGGGGAGCCGCCGCACGATGCGTGCCGGCGTTTTGTGCCGGCGGGCGGCGTGCCGCGGCGCGGGGGGAACCCGCCCACCCCGGCTTTCCCCCGGAGGGGGAAACGGGAAAGGGGGCGATCCACTTCCTCGCTGCCGCAGGCGATTCCATGTTTTACGCGACGCTCGCAGGAACGGCTTTGGTGCGCCAGCTGCGCGGACCGCACTTGAGAACGTGACCGTGGTGAAGAAGCCGGTCGAGCATCGAGCTGACCGCCGCCGTATCGCCCAGCAGCTTTCCCCAGTCGTCTACGGGTCTATTGGAAGTCAGCAGTGTACTCGCGCGTTCGTAGCGGCGCATCACGATTTCCAGTAAATCTTCCGCTGCGGTGAGCGGCAGCTTGCGCATTCCGAAATCGTCGACAATCAGCAAAGCAACCGTGGCCAGCGACTCCAGATATTCCTTACGCCTGCCGTCGGCCACCGCATCGGCGAGTTCATCGAGCAGCACATGCGCTTCGCGATAGAAGACGCGATAGCCCTGCAGAATGGCGGCCTGTCCGATGGCCTGAGCCAGGTGACTCTTGCCCGTGCCGCCCGGGCCGAGAAAGAGAGCGTCCTCGCGTTTCGCAATGAACCCGCAGGCGGCCAGATCGAAGACCAGACTGCGATTCATCTTCGGGTTGAAGGTGAAATCGAAGGCGTCGAGCGTCCTGTTGGGGTCGCGAAAGCCGGCCTGTTTGCGCCGACGTTCGAGCAGGCGATCGGCGCGGCGGGTGAGCTCGTCCGAGATCAGGCACGAGATCAGATCGATGGGCGCCATGGGTTCGGCCTGGGCCTGATGTAACCGTGTTTCCAGAACGGCGGCGATGCCGCCGAGCCGGAGTTGATGAAGCGCGCGTTGCAGTTCGGCAATGTTCATGGGTTGGACTCCTGCTGGTGCGGTTGGGTGTTGTGTTGGGTGCGTTCCTCGATGAGGTCGCGGTAGAGAGTCAGCTGGCGGATCAGCGGATCGACCTGCCGCAGGCTCAAAGGCGGTTGCGAGTTTCGCTCCAGTCAGCGGCGCACGAAGCGATAGTCGTAGGCTTCCAGTTCCAGCGCGGCGGCGCAGGCGTCGTCCAGACGGGCCACTCCGTATTTTTTGGCGAACGAGAGAAGGCCCTGTATGCGCCGCACCGCGGCCTCGGCCTGCCGCTCATACAGGGCTTCGGCAAACCGGCCCACGTGCGGCCCCGACTGCCCGGCGCGCGCCAGCAGCTGCGCCGTGCCCGGCGGCGTGTGTTTCGCGCGGTCCTCGTCTTTGATGCGATGACGGCCGCGCGCCTGACGCAGATGCTCGCGCAGCAACTGCCCGGTTCGCGGATCCAGCAGGCGAACGTGCAGACCGTCCCACTGCACCCGCACGAGGCGTCCGATCCAGCCCGGCGGCGCGCTGTAATAAGCGGCTTCGACCTCGACGCAGCCGTCCAGATGCACGGTGCGTTCGCCGTACTGGTAATAGCGGAACGGTTCCAGCGGCAGCGGCAGAAGCGAGGGCTTCTCTTCGGCGAACATGGCGGCCACCTGACGTTTGGTGCTGCCGTGAATGCGCTGGTCGGCCCAACGTTCCTCCCAGCGATCGAGATGCGCCTGCGCCGCTTCGAGGCTTTCAAAGCGCTGTCCCTTCAGCGGCGTTTTCTGCGCATGGCCAACCCCGGATTCCACCTTGCCCTTGCGATCCGGGTCCTGAATCCTGCAGGGCATGGCGACCGCTCCGTAGTGAGCCAGCACCTCGCGGTAGAGCGGATTGATGGAGGGATCGTAGATGTCGGCGGCAAGAACGCCTTCTCTCAGGTTGTCGAGAACCACGATTTTGGTAGAGCCGCCCAGGCGGCGGAAGGCCTGCTCATGCAGTTCGGCCCAGATGCGCGTGCCGGAGTGGAAACAGAGCAGACGAATGCACTTGCGGCTGAAGCCGAGCGTCAGCACGAACAGCCGCGTGCGGCGGTACTTGCCCGTCTCGGCATCGCGCACCATCGGGCCGCTGCCGTAATCGACCTGGGCTTCCTCTCCTGGCGCCGTCCGGATAATGGCGCGGGCTTCCGGCGATGGCGTTCCGCGCAGCTTGCGGACGTAGCGTTTGACGCTTTCGTAAGCGCCGGTGAAGCCGTGCCGGTCCACCAGTTCCTGCCAGATGGACATCGCGTTCCGGCCATGCGAGAGGGCCGCTTCGATGAGTTCGCGATACGGCTCGCTGCTGCTTGAGGCAGGGGCCGGCGCGGATTCCGGCGCGCCGGAGCCGGTGGTCACCTCACCGCCATTGGCCGGTTTTGCCGCCGGAGGGCCGGTGGTCACCGCATTGGCCGGTTTCGCTTTCCGGCGACCCCAACCACCGGGCGCTCTGATAGCAATGCCGGCAGCCTTCAAATACCCGGCCGCAGTCTCCCGGCGGACGCCGGTGGCTTCCTCGATTCGACGCAGCGCCCAGCCCAGTTGGCCCAGCGCGATGACCTGCTTCTTCTTCTCTTCGTTCAAGACATTGCTCACGTTGACGGAGGGTATTCCTCACGTCAGAGTCAATGTCCCGACTACGTTCTCATTGGCCGGTTTTCAGGTGACCACCATTGGCCGGTTTTGGGTGACCGCCGAGGGCC
>JASHSD010000716.1 GCA_030036985.1 Bryobacteraceae bacterium | reverse complement strand
GTAATCTCCTGTAAGGGAATTGGTTATTATAATTCTTCGTCGCAATCGACAGTCTCTTGACCCGCTCTCTCTCCATCATTGTTCCCGCTTACAACGAGCAGGTCAGGCTGCCGGACACGCTGCGGCGAATCTCCGGTTACATGGCGCAGGGCGACTGGCGCTTCTACGAGATTGTGGTGGTCGACGACGGTTCGAGCGACAACACCGCCGGCGTTGCGGAAGAGATCGCGCGCGCGGATCCGCGCATCCGGGTGCTGCGCAATCCGGGCAATCGAGGCAAGGGATACTCGGTGCGGCGCGGGATGCTCGATGCGTGCGGCGAATGGCGGTTGTTCACGGATGCGGATCTCTCGGCTCCCATCGAGGAACTGGAGAAGCTCTGGTGCGCGGTGGCGAAGGGCAAAGATGAAATCGCCATCGGCTCGCGGGCGATCGACCGTTCGCTGATCGGAGTGCACCAGCCGGGTTTTCGCGAAACGATGGGAAAGGTTTTCAATGCCGTCATGCGCGCGGCGACCGGGCTGCCGATCGCCGATACACAGTGCGGCTTCAAATTGTTCCGCGGCGATGTGGCTTGCGAAGTTTTCTCGCGCCAGCGCCTGGAGCGTTTCGGATTCGATGCGGAGGTGCTGTATATTGCGTTTCGCCGCGGCTGGAGCATCGCGGAAGTGCCGGTGCGATGGAATCATGTGGAAGGCAGCAAGGTAGGGATGGTCACGGGTTTGCACGCGTTCGCGGAGTTGGCTGAGATCCGGGCGAACAGCCTGATGGGCAAATACAGATGACGGCTGCGGAATTCATTCATAAATTTATGCCGGGGCGATTGCCTGCAACCGTGCTCCTGCTGCATGGCTCGGGCGGCGATGAAAACGATCTTCTGCCGGTGGCGCGCGCGTTGGCGCCCGGGGCTGCGCTGCTGAGTCCGCGGGGAAAAGTTGTGGAGCAGGGGCTGGTTCGTTTTTTCAGGATGGATCGCAGCGACGTGAAAGAACGCGCGGCGGAACTCGCGCAGTGGATCGGCGCGGCGGCGAATGAATATGGATTCGATCCGGCGGCCCTGTATGCGCTTGGATATTCGAATGGCGCGAATATGGCGGCCGCGCTTATGCTGCTGCATCCTGGCGTGGTTGCGGGGGCTTGTTTGTTGCGAACGCGCGCGACGATGCAGCCGGAGACGTTGCCGTCGCTCGCCGGCGCGCCGGTGTTGATTTCTGCCGGTCAGCATGATGAATTGATTCCGTATGCGGAAGCCGAGGCGCTGGCGGAGTTGTTCGCCAATGCGGGCGCCCGCGTGGATATCGCGATTCAGAACGCCGGGCACGATCTCACGCCGGCAGATTTCTCGCTGGCTAAGCAATGGTTCGGGCGGGTTTTTTAAGTCCCACAAGTTTTCCCGGAAATCTGCGGGGTGTGCCGGTCCAGGCCAGGCGGATTGCCACCAATCCGCCGCAGGATGCCGTCCTGCCCTACACCGCGTTAGGCGCGAACAACGATCTCATTCGAGGTCAGCAGGACTCCGTCCGCGGGCCGACAGGAAACACGAACGCGATAAACACCGCCGCTCCGCATCGCGTAGAGAGCGGCCAGCGGCAGATCCGTCTCCCGCGCCTCGTTTGGCTTCAGTGAAATTTCCATGCGTTCCGACGCTTGCTTTGCCTTCAGGAACTGATTGCCGTAGGACGTCAGCGGCACAACGGAACCGTCTTTGCCGGAACTATCCTGGCCGGCGACTTCAATCTGGTAGAAGAGAAGCCAGCCGGGGATGACGAACGTCTTCTGTTCCGGTCCTTCGTTCTTGATCACTACCGACAGCAGCACCTGCTGCTCCGCATCGCGCCGGGGAATTTCGCGAATCGAAAGCGCGAACCCGTTCGTGACAGCGCCGAACTCCCGGCCGGTCAGATCGACGACCTTGGGAGGGTCGTCCCGCAGCACCAGCCCCAGGTTGGCTAGAAAGTTATAGAAATTTTCGAAAGCGCTGGTGATCGACACGTTTCGATTACTTCGACTTTCCCTTCGGCTGCACGATCGCGATGTGCAGTTCCCTGAGCTGCTCCGGCCGCACCGAATTCGGCGCGTTCATCATCAGGTCTTCCGCGTTCTGATTCATCGGAAACATGATGATCTCGCGGATATTCGGCTCGTCGGCCAGCAGCATCACGATGCGGTCGATGCCCGGCGCGATGCCTCCGTGTGGCGGCGCGCCGAATTTCAACGCGTTGATCAGGGCGCGAAAACGCTGATCCACTTCGGATCGCTCGTATCCCGCGATCTCGAACGCCCGGTACATGATCTCGGGATGATGGTTCCGGATCGCGCCCGAAGACAACTCGTAACCGTTGCAGACGATGTCGTACTGGAATGCCTTGATCGTCAGCGGATTGCGCGTGTTCAGGGCATCGAGTCCGCCCTGCGGCATCGAGAACGGATTGTGGCTGAAGTCGACCTTCTGGTGTTCCTCGTCGAATTCGTACATGGGAAAATCGACGATCCAGCAGAAACGGTAAACGTCCTGTTCGATCAGGTTCAGCGTCTGGCCCAGGTGCGTGCGCAGGCCCGCGAGGATTCGGCAGATTTTCGCGGCGTCCTTGTCGGAAAGGAAGATAATGGCGTCTTCCACCTGCGCGCCGGTCTGTTCGAGAATCGCCGCGGTATCGTCCGCGGTCAGGAATTTGGCGATCGGCCCTTTCAACGAATTGCCCGGCTCGACCAGAACCCATGCAAGGCCCGCCGCGCCTTCCGACTTCGCCCGCTCTTCCAGCTTGTCGAAGAAAGTGCGGGATTGTTTCGCGCCTTCGGGAATCCGGATCGCGCGCACGGTCTTTCCGGCGAACGCCTTGAACCCCGAATTCGCGAACACGCCCGTGAGATCCACGATCAGCAGCGGATTGCGCAGGTCCGGCTTGTCGGTGCCGTAGCGCAGCATGGCTTCTTCGAATGCGAGGCGCGGAAACGGAGTCGGATTGCGCGCGCGCGACGGCGCGAATTCGTCGAACAATCCCGACAGCAGCGTCTCGACCGCGGCGAAAACGTCGTCCTGCGTGACGAAGCTCATTTCGAGATCGAGCTGATAGAACTCGCCGGGCGAACGGTCGGCGCGCGCGTCCTCGTCGCGGTAACAGGGCGCGATCTGGAAATAACGATCGAAGCCGGACACCATGATGATCTGCTTGAACATCTGCGGCGCCTGCGGCAGCGCGTAAAACTTCCCCGGAAAACGGCGGGCCGGCACGAGGAAATCGCGCGCGCCTTCGGGGCTCGAAGCGGTCAGCGTGGGCGTCTGGTATTCCATGAACCCCAGGTTCACCATGCGCCGGCGAATGCTCGATATGATCTTCGAGCGCAGCACGATATTGGCGTGCATTTTCGTGCGCCGCAGATCGAGGAAACGATAGCTCAGACGCAGATCCTCGGGCGCGGGATTTTCAGGGAAAACGTTGAATGGCAGCGGCTCGGTCGGCCCCAGAACTTCCATATCGGTGACGCGGATTTCGATCTCGCCGGTCGCCATGTTGGGATTGACCTTGCCTTCTTCGCGAGGCGTGACCGTGCCGTCCACGCGAATTACGGTTTCCTTCGGCAGACGAGTAATGCGATCGTGGATCTCCGAGCCGGGCGCGACCACCAGCTGTGTTGTGCCGTAGTGGTCGGCCAGATCGATAAAGTAAACCCCGCCGTGATCGCGCCGGTTTCTCAGCCAGCCGGAAAGACGAACCGCCGAACCGATGTGTTCCGAGCGGAGTTGGCCGCACGTGTGCGTTCGATAAGTATGCACTTGAATGTCAGCTTCCAATCGTAGAAAAAAGTTCGTCGCGCGTGACCCGCCGCTGATCGCCCGACTGCATATTCTTCAGCGAATATTGGCCCGCGGCGATTTCATCGTCGCCGAGAATCAGCGCGTAGCGCGCGCCGAGTTTGTTGGCAAGTTCCATGGCGCGCTTGAGCTTCGCGTTGGCCGCCACTTCGACGGAGACGCCGCGGCGGCGCAGGTCGCGCGCCAGACCGCCCGCGTGCAGCAGCGCGGTTTCTCCGAGAGGCGCGAGGAAAATATCCGGAACGTCTCCCGTCGATTGCCCCACTGTCATGACGAGCCGGTCTTCGCCAATCGAAAACCCAATGCCCGGCGCAGGCACGCTCGAACCGAGCGATTCCGCGAGGCCGTCGTAGCGGCCCCCGCCCAGCACGGAATTCTGCGCGCCCAGATTGCCGTGAACCACTTCGAACGTGGTGCGCATGTAGTAATCGAGGCCGCGCACCAGCCGCGACTTGATCTCGAACGGAATGCCGCGTTCGCGCAGGTGCGCCTGCACCGTCTCAAAGTGCGGCAGACAGACGCCGCAGAGGTTGTCCAGAATGGAAGGCAGCTGATCGATGACAATCTGGTCTTCCGGCACCTTGCAGTCGAGCACGCGCAGCGGGTTTGTTTCGACGCGGCGCTGACAATCCTCGCAGAGCCGCGAAGCCACCGAGCGGAGGGCGGACCGCAGCTTCTCCACATACGCCGGCCGGCAATTGGCGTCGCCCACGGAGTTGATCAGAAGCGTGAATCCTTCGAGCCCCGCGCGAGTGAGAATTTCCACCACCATCTCGATCACTTCCGCGTCGATGAACGGCGAGTCCGATCCGATGGCTTCCGCGCCTATCTGGAAGAACTGGCGATAGCGCCCTTTCTGCGGACGCTCGCGGCGAAACATGGGACCGATGTAGTAGAGCTTCTGCACCCCCGGCTTCTGGTCCAGCCGGTGTTCGATGTAGGCGCGAATGACGCTGGCCGTGGCTTCGGGGCGCAGCGTAACCGAGGTTCCGTCGCGATCGTCGAAGGTGTACATTTCCTTCGAGACGATGTCGGTTTCTTTGCCGACGCCGCGCGCAAAAAGCTGCGTCTCCTCGAGAATCGGAGTGCGGATTTCGTGGTAACTATAGGTGCGAAAAACCTCGCGCGCGACAGCTTCGACACGGTTCCATACGGCTGTGTCGGGAGGCAGTAAATCCCTGGTACCTTTGATGGCGCGAATCATTCAGGAGGGAATTTTCCATGCTATCACGCGCTTGCAGTATCGACCTGTGGCGCGCACTCGTGTGGCGGGCGACCGTGCGTGCGCGACATGGAAGGGATGGATTGGCAAAAGTCGTGAATATGGGGGAAATCCGAGCGACCTCCCGGCGAACGCTCCCTCACGGTCGCGGCTCGGTACGACGGTCTTTGCTCAGCCTGGCGTATTCCTACGCTTCTCTCATTTCCATGTCGCGCAGCCGGTAACCTCCGGCCGCTTCCGTCCGGCATAACAAACGTATAGAATAAGGACCGGTCTTCTTCAGAATGCGTCTCTTCATGCTCGCCGCGCTGGCGGCAGGCGCCCTCGTCGCGGCGCCTCAGTCCTCCTCCCAGGCTCCGGCCATCGATGCCAACAGAGCGCTCGTCAATCGCTACTGTGTCACCTGTCACAACCAGAGGCTCAGGACCGCGAAACTGGCCTTCGACACCATGGACCTGTCGCATCCGGAAAAGAACGCGCTGGTCTGGGAGCGCGCCATCCGCAAGCTGCGCGGAGGCATGATGCCGCCGCCCGGAGCGGCTCGTCCGCCCGCGGAAGCGGTCGCCGCATTTGCGACCTATCTGGAAAACTCCCTCGACAAGGCCGCCCTCGCGCACGCCGATCCCGGCAGCGTCCGCATTCATCGTCTGAATCGCGCCGAATACGCGAACGCGATGCGCGACCTGTTTGACATCAAGGTCGACGCGGCCGCGCTGCTGCCGAGCGACGATATCGACGAAGGCTTCGACAACATCGCCGGCGTCCTGAAGGTCTCGCCGTCGTTCCTCGATCAGTACATCATGGCGGCGCGCGCCGTGGCGAAGGAAGCCGTCGGCACGCCGCCTTCGAACAAGACTGTCACCGTGACCCTGCGCGGCGACGACTCGGAAGTGCCTCTGCCTCCCGGCGCCCGCGGCGGCATCACCGCCCAATTCCTCGCGCCGTATGAAGGCGATTACGAAATTCGCGCGACGGGCCGGCCCGCGGTCTTCACCGTGGACGGAGCCAAGGTGGACACCACCGGCCGCACCCACCTCACCGCCGGCGTGCACGACATCGTCGCCGCCAACGCGGGGCACAGTTTCGCCGAGAGCGAAGGCGAACTTTTCGGATTCGTGCCCGGCGCCGCGGGGACCGGCTATTCGAGCACGGGCACCGTGGTTGGCGGGATCGTCGCCAACGGAAACGCGGGCGGCCGCGGACGCGGCGGCCGGAACAGACCCGACGTCACGGTGAACGGTCCTTTCAATCCCGTGGGCAAGCCGGTGGAGACGGCCAGCCGCGCCCGCATCTTCGTCTGTCACCCTCCCGATGCAAGCGAAGAGACCGCCTGCGCCGCGCGCATCCTTTCCAATCTCGCCACGAAGGCGTTTCGCCGTCCGGTCGACGACAAAGATCTCGCGCCCTTCATGAAGTTCTACACCGACGGCCGGAAATCCACCGGATCGTTTGAAGGCGCCATCGAAAACGCCACGGTCGCGGTGCTGGCCAGCTCGAAATTTTTGTATCGGGTGGAACCGCCGCCCCCGAATGCGCAGCCCGGCAGCATTTATAAGTTGAACGGAACCGAACTGGCGTCGCGCCTCTCGTTCTTCCTCTGGAGCAGCATCCCCGACGAGGAACTGCGGACCGCCGCCGAGCAGGGCAAGCTGAATACGCCGAAGGGGCTGGAGCAGGAAGTTCGGCGCATGCTGGCCGATCCGCGCGCCAAAACTCTGACCACCAATTTCGCCTTCGAGTGGCTGAAAATCCGTGACATGGACGCGATGGAGCCTGACCCATATGTCTACCCGTCCTTCAACGCCCCACTCCGCGCGGCGCTCAAGACGGAGATGGACATGTTCATCAGCAGCATCTTCCGCGAAGACCGCAGCGTGATCGACCTTCTCAGCGCCAACTATACGTTCGTGAATGAACGGCTGGCCGAGCATTACGGGATCCCGAACGTTCGCGGCGACGAGTTCCGCCGGGTGACGCTGACCGATCCCAACCGTTTCGGCCTGCTGGGCAAGGGGGCGGTGATGATGGTGACCGCATATCCGAACCGCACGTCCCCCGTGCTGCGCGGAGCCTATATTCTCGAAAACATCACGGGCACGCCGCCCTCGCCGCCGCCGCCGAACGTGCCGGCGTTCAAGGAGAACAAGGACGGCGAAAAAGCCCACACCGTTCGCGAAATTATGGAAGCGCATCGCGCCAATCCGACCTGCAAAGCCTGTCACGGCGTGATGGACCCGCTCGGCTTCGCGCTGGAGAATTTCGACACCATCGGGGCCTACAGGACGGTGGACCGCATCACCCTTACGAAGATCGATACCGCCGGCAAACTGGCCGATGGAACCGTCGTCAACGGCCCCGTCGATCTGCGCAACGCGCTGTTACGGCATCCCGAGGAGTTCGCGCAGACCTTTACTGAAAAGATGATGACGTACGCGCTGGGCCGCGGCGTCGAATACTACGACATGCCCGCCATCCGGAAGATCGTGAAGGATTCCGCGCGGGACAACTACAAGTTTTCGGACATCGTCATGGGGATTATCAGGACGCCGGAGTTTCAATCGAGCATGGTGGAGTCGGTGAAGGCCGACCAGCCGTCCGGCGTACAGGTCGCAGCCAAGTAGCAGGTACCAGGGAGTCATCGATCATGTTCATCACGAAGAAGCACCTGTCGCGCCGCACGGTATTGCGGGGAGCGGGGACAGCCCTGGCGCTGCCGCTGCTCGACGCCATGATTCCGGCGCGAACGGCTTTGGCGCAGACGGCGGCGAAACCCACGCCCCACCTGGGCTTCATCTATTTCCCCCACGGCGCGGTCTGGGACAAGTGGATTCCCGAGGGCGGCGAAGGCCCGATCACCGCGTTTCCGCAGATCCTCGCGCCGCTCGACAAGTACAAGTCGATGACGACGGTGTTCAGCAATCTTGACAACCAGGCGCCCGTGGGACCGGTGCATGCGCTGGCGCCGGGAACGTGGCTTTCCTGCGTACATCCGGCGATCAGCCAGGAACCGCACGCCGGAACCACGATCGACCAGATTGCCGCCCAACACATCGGCCAGGACACGCCGCTGCCTTCGCTCGAAGTCGCGACCGACAACCACGGCGGCGGCGGCTTCTGCGACCGCGACTACGGCTGTTCCTACGCCGGAACCATTTCCTTCCGCACGCCGACCACGCCTCTGCCGGTCGAGACCAGTCCGCGCAAGCTCTTCATCCGTTTGTTCGGCCAGGGCGACAATGCCTCCGAGCGCGCGCGCCTGTCGGGACAATATAGGTCGCTGCTCGACATGGTGGGCGACGAAGCCCAGGATCTGCAGAAGGTGGTCGGGCCGTCAGACAAAGCCATGCTTTCGGATTATCTCGAGAGCGTACGCGAAATCGAGCGCCGCATTCAGAAGACGGAAGCGCGGGATCTTTCGCACGTCACCATCCCCGACGCACCCGGACCGGGCACGCCGGCCTTCCCCGAGCACCTTGCCTTGATGTTCGACCTCGTGGGATTGGCGATGCAGGCCAACATGACGCGCATCTTCACCTTCATGGTGGCGGCCGAGGTCAGCGGTCAGACGTACGGCTTCATCGGCGTTCCCGATGCATTCCACCCGCTTTCGCACCACAATAACGAGCAGGCCAAGATGGAGCGCCTCGCCAAGGTGCAGACGTATCACACGACGGCATTCGCGAAGTTCCTCGATAAGCTTGCGAAGATGCCTGACGGCGACGGAACCATGCTCGATCACTCGATGTTCCTCTACGGCAGCAATATGAGCAACAGCAACGCGCATAATCACTATCCGCTGCCGATCTCGATCATAGGCGGCTGGAAGACGCTCAAGGGCGGTCAGCACATCGTGCCGCCGGAGCATACGCCTCTGGCGAATGTATTGTTGACATTCCTCGACCGCGCAGGCATCCCGCAGGACAAGCTCGGCGACAGCACCGGAAAACTCCTGGAGATCTGAGAATGCGCCTTTTGACGACCCTGCTCGCCGCCGGCATCCTCGCTTCCGCCCTGCCGCTTTTCGCCGCGCCCGAAGTCGCCGGCGCCGCTACCGCCGCGCTGCCGGCCGCCATCAAATCCGGCCAGCGATCCGCCGCGCTCGAAATGATCGCGAAGAAAACGGCCGACGTGAATGCCGCCGAAGCCGACGGTTCGACCGCCCTGTTGTGGGCCGCGAACCTGAACGACACCGACCTCGCGTTGCGTCTGCTGAAGGCGGGCGCTAATCCCAAGGTGCGTAACCAGCTCGGCGACACGCCGCTCGGAGAAGCGGCTTTCAACTCCAACACGCCACTGATCAAGGCGCTGCTTGACGCCGGCGCCGACCCCAACGTGGCCGAAGCCGATGGCCAGACGCCGCTCATGGTCGTCGCCCGCACGGCCGATGTCGATGGCGCGAAGCTCCTGCTCGACAAAGGCGCGAATCCTAACGTCCGCGAATCGCAACGCGGCCAGACGGCTCTCATGTGGGCCGCCGCGTCCAGCCAGGGTCCGATGATGCGCCTGCTGCTCGAGCATGGAGCGGAAGTCGACGCCGCGTCCAACACCGATCTCATGACCCCGCTGGTCAGCGGGGAACCGCGCGCCCAGCCGCGTCCTCCGGGAGGCGAAACGGCTATGCTGTTTTCCACCCGCGAAGGCTGCATGGATTGCGTGCAGGCCCTGGTGGAGCATGGCGCGAAGCTCGATCTCGCCGATCCCGAAGGCGTGACCCCGCTGATCACCGCGGTCTTCAACGCGCACTTCGACGTGGCCAAATACCTAGTCGAGAAAGGCGCGACGATCAACAAGTGGGACTGGTGGGGCCGCACGCCGCTCTACCTGGCCGTCGACTACAACACGCTACCCCACGGCGGACGCGCGGACCAGCCTTCGCTCGACGCAACGCAGCCGATCGACATGATTCGCATTCTGCTCGACCACGGCGCCAATCCCAACCTTCAGTTGAAGATGTTTCCGCCCTATCGCGCGACGGGCAACGATCGTGGTCTCGATGGCATGCTGACGGTGGGGACCACGCCTCTGCTGCGCGCGGCGAAGGCGTTTGACGCGCCCGCCATCAAGCTGCTGCTCGAACATGGCGCCGATATCAGCCTGACCAACAACCAGGGCATGACGCCGACCGTCGCCGCCTCGGGCATGGGCTCGACGGACGCGGATACGCGCGGCCTTTACACGACCTCTGATGTCCAGGAGCGCTCGATTGCCGCGCTGGATCTGCTGCTTTCGCACGGCGGCGACATCAACGGACGCGCGGGCCGATTTGAGCAGTCGCCTCTGGACGGCGCGTCGTTCTGGGGCTTCAATAAGGTGGTCGAATACCTGTTGAGCAAAGGCGCCGATATCAATCAGAAGGACGCGCGCGGATACACGGCGGTCGACTACGCCATGGGCCGCGCGGCCGGCAACAGCCGCGGCGGTCAGCGCAAAGACGTCCATCAGGACACGGCGGATCTGCTCATGGCCAAGGGTGGAATCGCGGGAACGAATATCAAACAGCTCCCTGGCTTTGGCCGCGGTGGTGGAGGCGGTCGCGCAGGCGCCGGCGGTGGTCGCGGCGGCGCGCCTCCGGCGCAGTAACCTTAGCGCTATTCTCGAATTCGGATCTAGCGTGGCACACAGACAGGAGGCGGATGGTATAATAAGAAAAACTTATATTTGATGCTGGGCCGGGCGAAGAAAAATGAAAGCTGTGGAAAACGCACAGATGTTGATGACTAACGTGTCAAGGGTTTTTTTGATTTGTGATTACAATAACTTGTGTGTAGCGGAGGTCTCCGCTATATTCTTAATTAGGTAGCTCTGTCATTAGCGCCTTTCCTTCGCCTATTTTAATGAGCGAATATCCACTCGACAGGACGCAAAATAGTCTTCGCCCAAATTCGAGTTTCCTTCGTCTTCACAGATGAACGGGAGATAAGACGATGCCGTTGACGATTCCGAAGGAATACGCGTCTGGCTTGGCAGCGCTATCCACCCTCTCCGATAACGAGGCTTCAAGTCTAGCCCGTGTGCTTTCGGAGATCCCCGAGACGGTTCGTCTCCGAAAGGAGATCACTGAGTTTGTCGCCGGGAAACTTCCGAGCCTTCCGGCAGGGAAGGCAGATGAGTTGATTCGCGCCCTTCACTCCCTTTACCAGGCCCATGAACTAATGGAGGTATCCCTCGATAAATTCGTGGACGAACTGGGCGACGCGATGCCGGCCAGCGGCATCGCTTGGAACGAGGCAGAGCGCAATCGTTTCACTCAAAATATGCATAAGTTGTTGAGCATTGAGGAGTTGTCGTTCCTTGCCAAGGCCCATGCGCTCCAGTCAGAACATGAATGCCTTTTCCACAACGCCAAGATCATCACTGACCTTCGCCCGGTTTTCCACTCCCCTGAAGAACCTCCGATTGACATGATCGTGGAATACATTCTGAAGATTGTTTTCCATGATGGGTCCCGGCGTCACAGGGAGATCTTCATGGCGATGGATGAGCACGATATAGCGCGCCTGAAGAAGGCAATCGACCGCGCCGAAAAAAAAGCGGCAACTCTGAAAGCACTCTTAGCGTCCAAAGATCTCGCGCCAATGCCCTCGCTGAGTGAGGCCCGATAGATGGAAATCGCCGCTCGACACGCCCATGATTGGGAGGAATCCTGTTTCCCCGGCTATTTGTGGTTGCCTCGCTTCCAGACCGAAGTCGCAAGCCCCTTCCCCGCCCACAAGCGCGGAAAAATAAAGAAGCCTTCGCCGAATCACAAGAGGAGCGTAGCAAACGCTGAAACGAAAACAGGGGAGAAGGCTGAACGCGCGGCGGTTCCACTTTCAATTCTGCGGCTCGTGAATCTGCTGGATGGAAACGAAGACGGCGAAAAGGAAGACGATTATGGCGCGATCATCCCGTCGATGTTTGCATTCGAAACCGCTCTCGGACTCGTGCGGGGAGCTATAAAAATATTGGGCGAAGATGTCGTCTCTTCTTCGGTTGTGGATTCGCAAGGAGGTATCCGTACCACGTGGAAACGAGGCGGTAGACAAGTCAAACTGATTTGTCCCGCAACAAGAGAAGCACCTCTTTACATTTACCAATCCTCTGACACGGGGAACTCCGTGCAGAACCAAAACATCACGGCTGAGGCACTTGCTGCCAGACTGTCCGTTTTAATCGGTCGTGAACCCACAGCCACCCGCTGATCCACCTTGCAACACAATCGTCTATCGAACCATACGACGCAAGAATTGGTTCGATCCCGATAACGAATCTCGCGTGGTTGACGCGGCGTTCTCGCGTCGACGCCCCAAAAGAGACGCATCCGGGGCGGTTATTGATCCAGGCGATGATGATGGCTTGTCTCTCTTCGACTCGTTCCACATTGAGGCTCGCGCCTGCATAGAACAGGAACTGAGCTGTCACGGTCTGGCCACCTTACATGTCGGCACACTTCGCGATATTGGCCTGGTGGTCGTGAGAGACCCGCAAGATCGTCGGAAGGTTCTCATAGTTGATATCCCCTTGGAAAATCCCGAGAACCCAGAGCAGGAAGCGCTGCTCGATAAAGTCGCCGATTCAGCGCGGATTCACACTCGCTGCAAATGGCGCAAACCAAGTTAATGCGCGCTCACTTCGAACTGAGCACCGCCAAAAGAGGCACGGAGGACCGAACCTCGGGAGCCTATACAACCTTGGCCACAGTCCACCTACCAAAGCGGACCTTCGCCATTCCGTAGGTAGATTGTCATATGGGGCCGAAACGATCCGTCCATGGCGATGGTACCCGTGGCAATGCTGCGCGCAATCACTTGGTCCAATCACTTGGTCTCCCTCCTGCGTGCCCTCGATGAGCGCTTCTTCGCCCTTCGAGACCTGCACGCCGTACGTCCTTACGAAACCATAGTCGTGATGTAGACATCCTGCCTCCGGCCTTTCGCCCGCATTTCCAGATGGAGGCCAGGCAGCGGCTCGCCCTCCGGAAAAATGTGCGACGCGACCACCGACGCCCGGAACTCCACTGCCACGCCGGACATCGGAGGCGCCGTCCGATCCTTGGCTGCAGCCATCGCGGCGTGTCGCAGAAGTCTTCCACTCCGGACCATATTCCCCCGCATTCTTCGCCCACTCCTTTTTCGCAATAACGAAGCCAATTACGTTTTTTTTTCCAACATTTCAGTCATTTAGCCGGCCGCGAACGTCGGCTCTCACATCGGCGCCTGTATCGTCGGGGCAGAGAAAACCATGTCAGTCGTCCTTGCTTATAAGAACTTCGCCGCCAACCGCGCCATCAGCCACATCGGATTGGGAGTGACGGCGCTGAACACCGCCAAATCCCTGAGAGCCGCCGGCATCCCCACCGATGTCTGGCCGATCATGAATGCCGCTGAACTGCGCACCCGTCTAAAAGCAACCCCCGCGGAGCATGTGGTAATCTCCGCGCCCTGGATTCCCACTGCGGAGATCGCGCACCTCTGCAGCGAATTCACGAATACCCGGTTCGCCGTCACCTGCCACTCGAACCTCGGATTTCTTCAGGCCGATCCCAGCGCCATGCGCATGCTGCGCGAAGGACTGGAACTGCGCCGCTCGTCCTGGAACTTCCGTATGGCGGCAAATTGCGAACGGCTGACCGAGTGGGTGCACGCGGCATACGGAACGCCCTGCGCCTGGATTCCCAATCTGTATTACCTCGAAAACGAACAGCCCAAACGCGAGCGCTACTCCGGCGGCACGCTGCGGATCGGCGCATTTGGAGCCACCCGCGTGCTCAAGAACCTGATGACCTCCGCTGGCGCCGCGCTGCGCATTGCCGCTTCCCGGCGGGCCGACCTCGAATTCTGGATCTCGGCCGGACGCACCGAGGGCGGCGCTTCCGTCCTGAACGCGGTGCGGGAGATGCTGAACGGATTGCCGCACGTGAAACTGGTCGAGAACAACTGGCAGGCCTGGCCGCAGTTCCGCCAGACCGTGCGCCACATGCACCTGCTGATGCAGCCCAGCTATACCGAAAGCTTCAACGTGGTGACGGCGGATGGGGTCGCCGAGGGCGTGGCCAGCGTGGTGTCGGACGCGATCGAATGGGCGCCGCGAAGCTGGAAAGCTCCGGTGGACGATGCCAACGCCGTCGCGCGCGTCGGGCGGAAGCTGCTCGAAAGCCGCTGGGCGCCCGCGCAGGGGCTTGCGGCCCTTAAGGCGTATAACAAACGCGCCATGCAGGCCTGGCGCGATTTTTTGGCGTAGAGGGCGAAGCCCGATTGAAGAGAAGCTCGATAATTGGTTATTGGCACTCGATCGCATCCGTTCGCGCGTCACCTGGGGAGGGTTCCTCTACTCGGTGGCGCTCGCGCTGACCGGCGCCGGAGCATTCCTTTCCGGAAACAACCTGCTGTTTCTGGTTTTCGCCGCGATGCTGTCGCTGGTGCTGGTCTCCGGATTCATCAGCCGCCTGATCCTGTCCGGGCTTGAACTCGAGTTGCTGCTGCCGGAACGCGTCGCCGCGAGGATGCCCACGGCCGCGCGCCTCCGGCTGCGCAACCTCAAATCCTGGACGCCGTCGTTTTCCCTCGAACTCACCGGACAGCGGGATCCGTTGCGCGATGCGCCCTCGATTCTCGCGCTTCCGGTCTATTTCCCGATCGTCCCCGGCGGCGCGACCACGGAGGTTCCGGTCAACGTGGTTTTCCCGTACCGCGGCCGGCACAAGGAGAATCTGTTTTCCATCTCCACCAGATTTCCCTTCGGCTTCCGCCGCAAGAGCACCAGCGTAGCGCTGCGCCGGGAGACCATCGTTTATCCGGCCCTCGATCCCCGGCCGGGCATGGAAGCTCTGCTCGATTCCATCGGCGGCGAACTCGAAACCAGCGTGCGCGGCGACGGATACGATTTCTACCGCGTCCGCCCTTATGAGCCCCACGAAAGCGCGCGCCATGTGGACTGGAAAAGCACCGCCCATGCGGGCGCGGTGCAGGTGCGGGAATTCACCCGCGAGTCTCAGGGCATCGTCGAAATCTTCTTCGATCAGCACATCGACCCCGACCGCCGCGAGCAGTTCGAGGAACTGGTCGAGAACTGCGCCTTTTTCGTCTGGAGTCTGGCCGAGCGCGAGGCGAGGATCTGGTTCCGGTCCCAGCGATTTGTCATGGCCCTCCCGGAGGACGGCGACGTTTACGACCTGCTGAGATTTCTGGCCCTGGTGGAACCGGTCGTCGTGGCCCCCGAGGTCCGGGCCGAACCCAGGCCGGAGGACTTCGGCTTCGATGAATCGACGATCCGCGTGGTTTTCAGCGCGGTCTGATTAATTCTCATTTCGGCTTTGCCGCCGGGAAATACGCGGCAATTCTGTCATTCAAGGTAAAATCCATCCCCAAATTGGAATAATGAGCCAGCACTTTGGCTTTCATTTCGGCCGCGGAATGGGAGGCTGCGACATTCTTGTCCCAGTCCGCGATGTACTTTTTCATGAAAGCGATCGCGGACAGATTGTCGGTGGCTCCTGGCCCCTGATGGCCGGGAATAAGAACGGCGGGATGAAGCGCCTCAATCCGATCAGCGGTCTGCCGCCACTTATCGCGAGCGTCGCCGCGCGGAACGCCGAAATACACATGGTCGAAGACACAGTCGCCCGTCACCACGGCTTTGAGCGAAGGGATGTAGACGAAGCTGTTGCCGGGGCCGTCGGCGCCCTGCACGGGTCCGGTGATCGGGAAATCCTCGCCCTCCAGAGTCAGCACGGGCGTGGTGAGCGGTTCCGGAAGCACGGGGTCCGGGCCGGGAATGTTGTTCCCGTAGGTCGAAAACCAGAACTTCTGTCTCGCGGGCCAGCCCGTTTTGATGCCGTTCACGGTGGACGGCAGCGCCACGATTT
>JASHSD010000715.1 GCA_030036985.1 Bryobacteraceae bacterium | reverse complement strand
CGAGATGCGCGTAGCGGATGGCGAATATTTCGAAGGGATCAGGCGTGGCCAAGCGCTCAGAATATCAAGTGATACATTGGGGCGAATGTCGGTCAGCCTCTCGCGCACGATAGTGCGGACAGCGCGCGGTTTACAGTTCGAAGATCTGCCGGCCGAGGTGGTCGAAAAGGTAAAAACAGGCCTGCTCGACATGCTTTCCTGCGCGCTCGAAGCGAAGACGCTGCCGTGGGGTTGCCAGGCTATTCAAATGGCTTCACGCACGCCGAACGGCATTGCGAACATTGTCGGCGCGCCGGTGCGCGTTTCGACCGGCGATGCGGCTTTCGTGAACGCGACACTGGGCCACGGCCTGGTGCGAGAGGACATGCATACCGGCGCGGTGAGTCATTTGGGCGTGGTGATTTATCCGGCGTTGCTGGCGTTGGCGCAGCGCAAGCCGGTCAGCGGAAGCGCGTTCATTCTGTCTGCGGTTTGCGGTTATGAAATCGGCGCCGCGATCGGACGCGCCCTCGTCGATGCGGACTTCGTGCACTTCCATCGACCCACCGGCACGACGGGTCCGATCGGCGCGGCGCTGGCGGGCGCGATGTTGCTTGGCCTCGATGAAGACGCAACCGTCAGCGCGATCGGCCTCGCCACGAACACAGCCGGCGGATTGAACGAATGGCCGTACGCTGGCGGCGACGAGATGTTCTTCCATCCCGGATTCGCGGCGCGGAACGCAGTCACCGCGGTCGAACTGGCGGAGCTTGGGGCGTTCTCTTCGGAAACGGCGCTCGACGGGCGCTCCGGCCTTTTCGCTTCGCTCGATCGCAGCGAACGGATTGGCGCCGTCGCGCCGTTCCGACCCGACGCGTGGGAGATCCTCTCGGTCTACTACAAGCCCGCACCAGCCTGCAACTACGCGCAGACCGCATGCCAGGCCGCGCTGGCGGCAGGCGCGGGAGTTCATAGCCGCGACATCGCCGAAGTGCGGGTGGCCTGCTCCGGCGCGGCGGTCGCCTATCCCGGATGCAACTTCGCCGGCCCGTTCGACCGCATTCTGCAGGCGAAGATGAGTATCCAATATTGCGTCGCTGCCACGCTGGCGACGGGAAAAATCGAAGAAGCGAATTACCGGTTGCTGCGCGACCCCGAAGTGCTGCGGCTGATATCGGCGATGTCGATCCATGTCGATCCCGAATTCACCGCGAAGTATCCCGCCGCGCAGGGCGCCGACGTGACATTGACGCTGCGCGACGGGAGCGCCATCAGCCGCCGCCTGGCCGATGTGATCCCTGCCAGTTCCGACGAAATCAGAGGCCGCTTCCGCGCCGCCGGCGGTTCCATAGCCGCGCAGTCGTTCATCGACACGCTGGAACAACAGGACGACGCCGCGATGCTGTTCAGTCATTTATGAAAAAACACAAACTGCTGATCGGAGGCGAATGGGTCGACCCGCAATCGGGCGACTGGTTCGAATCGGTGAATCCTTTCACCGCCGCTCCATGGGCGCTTATTCCGCGCGGATCGAAGCCGGATATCGACCGCGCCGTCGCCGCCGCCCGAACCGCGTTCTACCGTTCCGACTGGCGCGGTCTCACCGCGACTGCGCGAGGCGCCATGCTGCGTCGATTGGCCGATCTCATCGCCGCCGAAGCCGGGAGGCTCTCCGAAATCGAATCCACCGACAACGGCAAGCTGATCGCCGAAATGCGTAGTCAGCTCAACTATATTCCACAGTGGTTTAACTATTTCGGCGGACTCGCCGACAAGATCGAAGGCCGCGTCATCCCGATCGACAAACCCGGCGTCTTCAACTTCACCCGCGAAGAACCGCTCGGCGTTATCGCGGCGATCACGCCATGGAATTCACCGCTGATGCTCGCCGCATGGAAGCTCGCGCCCGCTCTGGCCGCGGGCAATACGGTCGTGTGGAAGCCTTCGGAGTTTTCGTCGGTCTCCGCGCTGGTCTTCGGCGAACTGTTCGAAAGTGCGGGATTTCCTCCAGGCGTGGTCAACATCGTGACCGGCTACGGCAGCGAAGTCGGCGAGCCGTTGATCACGCATCCGCACGTGGCCAAAGTCGCGTTCACCGGCGGCGATAAGACCGGCGAACACGTCTATCAGCTCGCCGCGAAGGGCATCAAGAAAATCACGCTGGAGCTCGGCGGCAAATCGGCGAACATCGTTTTCGACGACGCCAATCTCGACGACGCGGTGAAAGGCGTGGTCTCCGGCATCTTCGCCGCCACGGGACAAACCTGCATCGCCGGATCACGCGCGCTGATTCAGCGTTCGATTCACGATCAATTCATCGACCGCCTGCTCGATCTGGCAAAGACCGCGCGCATGGGCAATCCACTCGATGCCTCGACTCAGGTCGGACCGGTCACCACACGGCCGCAATACGAGAAGGTTCTCGACTACATCCGCATCGCCAAAGACGAAGGCGCGGAATGCCGTCTGGGCGGCGCGCCCGCGACACGTCCGGAATGCGGCACTGGATGGTTCGTCGAGCCGACCATCTTCGCCGGAGTCAAGCCGGAGATGCGCATCGCGCAGGAGGAAGTCTTCGGCCCGGTGCTTTCCGTGATTCCGTTCGACGACGAAGACGAGGCCGTCCGCATCGCCAATGATACGATTTACGGACTGGCCGCGGGCGTCTGGACCACCAGCATTCGCCGCGCGCTTTCGATGTCCGAACGGCTGGAGGCGGGCACGGTCTGGATCAACACTTATCGGGCGGTGAGTTACATGTCGCCGTTCGGCGGCTACAAGAGATCGGGAATCGGACGGGAGAACGGGATGGAAGCCATCCGCGAATATCTGCAGACCAAGAGCGTGTGGATCGATATCGCGGGCAATGTGCCGAACCCGTTTGTGATGCGATAAGTTCATGTGGGGTGGGGCTTCGCCCGCAGCATAGTGTAGCGTCCAGGAAATAGCTGGGCAGTTCTATGTGGTTCGGACACGCGACTTCAGTCGCGTCTTT
>JASHSD010000714.1 GCA_030036985.1 Bryobacteraceae bacterium | reverse complement strand
CGTGTCCGGCAAACCAGCCTGGTCCTTTTTCGATGATGTCCCGCACCCAGTGCAGCGTTTCCATGTTGTGCTCAAGCGTGGGACGCCCGAACACGCCCACCTGCGCCACGTATGGCGGACGCAGCCGGGGCTCTCCGCGCTTGCCTTCGATGGATTCGATCATCGACGATTCTTCGCCGCAGATGTAGGCGCCGGCGCCGCGCCGAAGATGGATTTCGGGGATCGCATACGGCGGATCGGCTTTCAAGGCCGCGATCTCCTGCTCGAGAATCGCGCGGCAGCCGTGATATTCGTCGCGCAGATAAACATAGATGGCGTCGATGCCGACGGCCCACGCGGCGATCAGCGCGCCTTCGAGGAAGCGGTGCGGATCGCGCTCGAGATAATAGCGGTCCTTGAACGTGCCCGGCTCGCCTTCATCGATATTGATCGCCATGAGGCGCGGCGCGGGTTCGGCGGCCACCAGTTTCCATTTGCGTCCCGCGGGAAAACCCGCGCCGCCGAGGCCGCGCAGACCGGAATCTTCCATCAGCGCGATGACATCCGCGGTCTTCTTTTCTCCGGCGAAGCAGGACGCGGCCAGAACATACCCGCCGTTGGCGCGATAGGCCGCGTAATCGATGTGGCCCGGGGTCACGGGACCGGCCTGCCCGGGATGGCTCACGCGTCCCGCCTGAACTGTTTCGAGCACCTGTTGCGCGGTCGCGTTCGGAATCGGATTCTGTCCGACAACGACCACCGGCGCCGTCTCGCATCGGCCGACACAGGGCGCGTGCAGCACCCGCACGTCTTTGCCAAGCAACGCGGGCAGCCTGTGCAGCAGTTCGTCGGATCCCGCAAGTTCGCAGGCGATCGAATCGCAAACGCGAACCGTGATCGTGGGCGGCGCGGTGTCGCCTTCTTTGATCACATCGAAATGATGGTAGAACGTTGCGACCTCGTACACCTCCGCCATCGCCATATTCATCTCGCTCGCGAGCGCGACCAGATGCGCGGCGGAGAGGCATCCGTAGCGGTCCTGAATTTTGTGCAGGTGCTCGATCAGCAGATCGCGTCGGCGCGGGGCGTCACCCAGCAGCGCGAGCACTTCCTCGCGCGCCTTGGCATCCACCCGCCTGCCTTTCGGCGTGCCGCGGACTCGTCCACGCCCACCACCCTGTTTTTTCTTCCGGACGGGAGGGAGTTCGGCGGTTTCGGGTGGGGACGCGGTTAAGGAGTCTTTCATTGCAGTTGTTTTGGCGCTTTCCAAACGGCCAATGCGGGCTTTTTCGGCTCAATGTCATGCTATCATTTGCTCGGGTTCGGTCCTTCATGCAGGTCGAGTTCTTCGGTGTTCCACGCGAGCGCGCAGGCGTTTCCGAGCTGGAATTGCAGGCGGATACGCTGGGTCAGATGCTGAACGCCCTGGCTGCGAAAGTCCCTTCTCTGGGACCGTTCATCGGCGGCGAGGGCCGGGATCTTCGGCTGCACTCTTCTTTCATCGCGAGCCTGAATGGGGATCGGTTCGTCAGCGATCCGGGGACGCCGCTCGGGCAGAACGATCGCGTGCTGATTCTCTCGGCCGACGCCGGAGGTTAGCCGAATGCCTTTCGGTTATCACGGCCGCTATCTGCGGATCGACGTTTCCCGCGGTGTCGGCGAGTACGTTCCGCTGGACGAGATGGTCCTGCGCCAGTACCTCGGCGGCAGCGGCTTGGGCGTGCGGCTGTTGCTCGACGAAGGCGCGCCCGGCTTCGATCCGCTTTCGCCCGAGGCGCCGATCGTTTTCGCGTTCAGTCCGCTGGTTGGAAGCCCATTGACTACGTCGGCGAAATTCGCGGTCGTGAGCAAGAGCCCGCTGACGGAACGCATCAACGATTCCCTCGCCAGCAGCGGTTTCGCCGTTGCGGGGAAACGCTGCGGCTGTGATGCGCTGATGATCGTCGGACGCGCCCCGGAGCTTTCGGTGGTCATTATCGACGACGGCGATGTAAGGCTGGAATCGGCGGTTGAACACCGCGGCGCAACGTGCCGCGAAACGGAATCCGCGCTGCGATCGCGTCTGGGCGCCAACTTCCGCATCGCCTCCATCGGTCCGGCGGGCGAGAATCTCGTGCGCTACGCCACCGTCTCGCACGACGGACGTCATGCCGGCCGCGGCGGCAGCGGAGCTGTGCTGGGATCGAAAGACATCAAAGCGATCGCGCTGCGCGGAACGCAGACCACCGAGTGGGCGCATCCGCGCGAATTGACGGAGCTGAGCCGGTCGTTATCGAAGCGGTCGTTCGGGCCGGCGACGGCGAAATACCGCGAACTCGGCACCGCGACCAATCTGCTCACGTTCAATCGCTTCGGCGCGCTGCCTACGCGCAATTTTCAGAGCGGCTCGTTCGAGGAGGCGGCCAGCCTCTCGCCCGAGCAACTCACCGCGACACGATCCAAAACGCGCGACAGCTGTGTCGCCTGCACCATCGGCTGCGAGCATATTTATTCGCTTGGCGACGGCGGCGTGCGCGTGGAGTACGAAAGCTTATTCGCGCTGGGTTCGTTGTGCGGGGTCGGCGACGCCGACGCCGTGTTGCGCGCATCGAAGCGCTGCGACGAACTCGGACTCGACACCATCAGCGCCGGCGGGACCATCGCCTTCGCCATGGAGTGCGTCGAGCGCGGGTGGCTGGATGAAGCGTGGCTCCGATTCGGTAGCGGCGATGTGTTGCTGCGCGCGATCGAATTGATCGGATCGCGTGAAGGCATCGGCAATCTGCTGGCCGAGGGCAGCCGGCGCGCAGCCTACGCGATCGGACACGGCAGCATCGCCATTGCGCCGCAGGTCAAAGGTCTTGAAATTCCAGGCTACGAACCGAGGGCGCTGCAGACGATGGCGCTGGGTTTTGCGGTGGGCGCGCGTGGGGCGGACCACAATCGCAGTGGCGCGTATGAGGTCGATTTTTCGGACAAGGTCGATCGCCGGCACGTGACGCTCGATGCCGTGCGCCACGCCATCGAGACCGAGGACAAGGCCGCGCTGATGGATTCGCTCATCATGTGCAAGTTCCTGCGCGGGGTGTTCACGGATTTCTATGCGGAGTCTGCGGAGATGCTGCGGGATGTTACGGGTTGGGATGTCAGCGCGGACGAACTTCGCGAGACCGCGCGGCGCATCGTGTCGGCGAGACGGCAGTTCAACCTTCTCGCGGGATGGACCCCGGCCGAAGATACGCTGCCCGAGCGGTTTCTGAATACGCCGCTGCCGAACGATCCGGCCGCATCGCTCAACCGCGAGCGCCTCGACGATCTGGTGGCTGAATATCATCGCCAGCGCGGGCATTCCGGAGCACATGATGCAGAGTAAGAGCCGGCCGGTTACGGCAAAGGTCGAGCGTTTGACCCATGCATCTCCGCTCGAACGCAGTCGAACTGCTGTTGTCGCCCTCCGGTTACGGAATCCATTGGCTGTTGATTGATGAGGATCTCGCAGTCGGGCCTTTGCTGTTCCATGCGATTCGGACACGCGACTGTAGTCGCGTCTTTAAATATGGCGCCCAAAAACGCGACTGAAGTCGCGTGTCCAGCTGTTTCCTGGACAGGAGACTAGCTAGCGCAAACCCGCTTCCGACAGGGCTGCCGCGTAATCCTCCCGCGTATTCAGGTTCCGCAGCGTCCGCAGCTCCGGATCGACAGACGTCATCTCCTCCGGCCGCACGCGGCGGGTGCGGACGGCATCGAACAAGAACACCGGGCGCAGCTTATCCCTCCCCAACAGCGATTCGACGTGCGGCAAAACGGCGCGCCGATAGACCGCCGACAGCGGATGCGGGAAGCCGTCGATCTCCATAACCGCTATGTCATGATCGGCCAGCAATTCAATCATCCGCGTCACGAAAGCCGGCACAAGCAGCGGAACATCGCAGCTCGTCACGTAAGCCGCGTCCACTTCGGCCGGAAGCGCTTTCAAACCCGCGCGCAATCCCTCCAGCGGTCCGCGCGCCTCGCGTTCATCGCGCGTGACAATGATACTCTCCGGCAATTCGGGCAGCTCCTGTTCGCGCGCGGCAACGATCACGATCGGGTCCACCACCCCGCTCAGCAGCCGCACGACGCGCTGGAGCATCGTCTCGGGTCCGAAGGGCAGTGTGGCTTTGGGCGTGCCCATGCGCGTGGATTTCCCGCCTGCCAGAACAATCCCGCCCGCGGTCATACGCGCATTCCAAGCCGCGCGAGGGCCTCTCGCGTCGAGGGCCGCCCCAGCAGCTTGCGAAACGCAGCCACGCCCGGCCGATTCTCGCGCGACTTCGGCACGATGAAGTCGTAGCGCTCTTCCTGCACCGGCAGAAACCCGAGTCCGGCATTGCGCGCGATGGTATCGAGCGTCATGCCCCAATCGGCGCGGCCCTGCGCCACCGCGGCCGCGACGGCGTTATGATTGCGCGGCTGCACCGCGTATCCATGCGGCCTGGCGCCGCCCAGCAGACGATCGATCAGCACACGCGTGCCGCTCCCGTTATTCCGATTGACCATGACGCAACCGGGGTCCTGCGCAGCCTTCGCAATGGCCTCGCGCGCGGAACGCCCCTCGAAGCGCGTATCGCCAGGGCGAAAGACGATGCCCTGCAGTCGGCC
>JASHSD010000713.1 GCA_030036985.1 Bryobacteraceae bacterium | reverse complement strand
GACCATCGAAGCGCTTGGCCCGATCCACGGCTACGGCATCGCGCGGCGCATCGAGCAGGGCAGCCAGGGAGTGCTCGAACTGAATCAGGGCACGCTCTATCCCATGCTTCTGCAGCTGAAGCAGGCCGGCTGGATCGCCTCGAAATGGGGCGTTTCGGATACCGGCCGGCGCGCGAGGTTCTACTCGATCACCCGCGCCGGAAAAAAGCGTCTGGCCATCGAGGCTGAGAATTGGCGGCGAATCTCTCTGGTCGTCGAACGATTCGCCGATCCGGGAGATATCTGGTGACGCGCCTGCGCACTTTCCTGGCGCGAGCGTCGATGGCCTTTCGCCGATCCCGCGTCGAAGCCGAGATGGACGAGGAAATTCGAAGCCATCTCGATATGGCGGCGGAGGATTACCGGCGTAACGGAGCCGACCCGGAGTGTGCGCATTACCTCGCCCGGCGGAGCTTCGGCGCCGTCGAACCGGTGAAGGAACGCTACCGCGATCTCTCGCGTTTCCAAAGCATCGAGGCATTCCTTCAGGACATCGGCTACAGCCTGCGAACCCTCCGCAGAAGGCCGATCTTCACTCTGGTCGCGGTGGCGATGCTGGCTCTCGGGATCGGGATCAACGCCGCGGTCTTCACCGTTGTCAATGCCGCGCTGTTCAAAGGCTGGCCGCTCGTCGAGCGGAACGATCGCATCGTCGAGGTAACGACCAACAAGTACGTCTCCTATGCGGATTTCGAAGATTGGCGATCGCAGGCGAGGTCGTTCGAAGGGATGGCCATGCCGCGCGGGCGTTTCCACACTCTCGATAACGGCGGCGCCGCCCCGCAGACTTGGTTCACAACCGCCGTTACCGCGAATACCTTTCAGTTGCTCGGCGTGAAGCCATTTCTCGGACGCGACTTTCTGCCGTCCGACGAACAGCCGGGTGCTCCGTCTGTCATCATTCTGAACTACGCAGTCTGGGTAAGTCAGTTCGGCGCGAACCCGGCGATCGTCGGTAAGACGGCCAAGCTCGACGGACTACCCGCGACGGTGATCGGAGTGATGCCCAAGGGCTTCTCCTTTGCGTATCCGATGACTCAGGATTTGTGGATGCCTCTGGTCCCGCCCGCGGGCGCTCGGGCACGGGCAACGACCTTCGGCGGCCCATTCGCCTTCGCCCGGTTGCGCGACGGCGTGACCCTCGAACAGGCCCGCGCGGAGATGGAAACCATCGGACGGCGTCTGGCGAAGGCGTACCCGCGTACGAATCAAGGGGTGGTTCCCGTAGTAAACAGCTTCGAAGAATGGTTCATCGGCAGCGACGCGAGGACGCTCTATAAGGGCATGTGGGTCGCTGTCGGTTTCGTGCTTCTCATTGTCTGCGCCAATGTGGCGAACCTGCTGGTGGAGCAGGCCGTGAGCCGCGCGCACGAGATTTCCATCCGGCTGGCGCTCGGCGCGGGGCGTTGGTGCATCGTCCGGCAATTCGTCGCGGAGAGCCTGCTGTTGTCGATCGCCGGCGGGTTGATAGGTTGGGGTATCGCGGTGGCCTGTGTGCGGATTTATGAGTTGGCGCAGGTTCACCCGGACGTCCTCAGCTACACGATTGACGGCCGAGTCCTGTTGTATCTGATCGCAGTCTCCGTCGGTACCGGTCTCATAGGCGGGCTTGCCACGGCTGCGCACCTGACGAGATCGAAGCCCGCGAAACGCTTGTCCCGCGTCTTTGTCGCGGCGGAGATGGTGCTGGCCGTCGTGCTGCTCGCGAGCGCGGGCGTCATCGGCCGCAGCTTCCTGAATGTGTACACAGCGGACGTAGGCGTCAAGACGGCGAATATTCTGGCCACGGCGACTCCCGATCTGCCTCCGGAAAGATATCCCGACGCGAAGACGTGGAGTCCCTTCTACCGCGACCTCCTTGCGCGGCTCCAGGCGCTTCCCGGAGTGCGATCGGCAGCCCTCGGGGCAATACCGGGGCTCACCATATCGCCCGTCGCCTACGAACTGGAGGGCGCTCCGGATGTTGAAGGGAAGCTGCGCCCGACGGTTGCTGGTTCTGCGGCTGGCCCGGCCTATTTTCGGACTCTGGGAGCCGGTATAATCGCAGGCCGGGAGTTCGACGATTCCGACAGGGCATCGAGTCTGCCTGTCGCCATCGTGAACCGGCGCTTTGCCGAACAGAATTGGCCGGGAGAGGTTCCGCTGGGGAAGCGTCTGCGACTGCTTCCCGGGACAGCATGGCTCACAATCGTCGGCGTGGTCTCGAACATTACGGCGAACGATCCTGCCCTGCAAACGTTCCCTCCGGTCGTTTACGTTCCCTACCAGCAGAAGCCGGGGCCATTTATGCCGGTTCTGATACAGACCAGCGTTGCGCCCGGAAGCCTGGTCAACGCCGTGAAACGCCAGATCTATGCGATGGACCCCGACCTCCCGATTCCGCGCATTATGCCTCTGCCCGAATGGCTGGGGCTCAGCTATGGGTTCCAACGTAACGTTACGGCTCTCTTTGTGGTGTTCGCCATAATCGCCTTGGTATTGGCCTCGGTCGGTCTGTACGCCACCGTCTCATATTCGGTAAGCAGGCGCGTTCGGGAGATCGGCATTCGCATGGCGATCGGCGCCACCGACGGCGATATTCTCGCGCTTGTTTTCAGGCAGGGGATTCTTCCGGTCAGTGCGGGGCTGACCATCGGACTGGCGGTATCGTTTGCGGTTAATCGCGTATTGAAGTCGCAGCTTGTCGGCGTCTCCCCGGCCGATCCGATCGCACTTCTCGCCGCCTCCGCCGTGCTCATCCTGTGTGCAGCGCTGGGCTGTTGGATACCGGCGCGCCGCGCCGCGCGCGTCGATCCCGCTGTTGCGGTGAAGCATGGGTAAAATAGCACAATGTTTGTGCGAACTGCGGCCCTGCTGCTCCTCGCCTGTTTGGCCCACCTGAACAAGGGGATCAGAACGTCAGCTTGGCGCTGAACTGCGTCTGTCGGGCCACATCGGGGATGCCGCCGCTTCCCACCAGCGAAGTGATCGCGGCGCCGGTCGGGATGTAGCACGACGGGCTGTTGGTGGGAGTACTTGTCGGGCCGCAGCCCTGGCCCGCGTTGATGATTGTAGCGGCCGGAGGCGCGAAGTTCGGATGGTTGAAGATGTTAAAGATGTCTCCCCTCAGCTGGAACGTCGTCCTCTCGTTGATCCTGGTGATCTTCGTAACGGAAATATCCGTCTCCGCATAACCGGGCCCGATCAGCACATTCCTTCCCAGATTGCCGGCCGTGCCATACGTCGAGGGCGAAAAGCAAGCTTCGTTGAACCAGTTCGACGGGGACTGATTCGCGTAGACATTGCAGCCGGCCACGTAGTTGGGGCGCTCGCTGTCGAAAAAGTTACCCGTATCCATCTGGTCGCCTTCGCCAAGCGAAAACGGAACCCCGGTGCGCCATGACGTAATCGCGCTCAGCTGCCAGCCTTCCTTCCACTGGTTGCCTTTGAACGGAAGCATGTAAACCGCGTTGGCCGTGATGTTGTGGCGGATATCGAAGCCGCAGCTCCCTTTGTCCGCATCCCAGTCATAGGGGTTCGTGATCGCGGAGGTCACGTTGTTGGCGCCCAGACCGGCATACGCGTAAGAGTCGTCGATGCAGTGCGACCAGACATAGGAGAACTGGTAAACCAGGTTCGCCGATGCCCGGTGGGTGAGCCCGACCTGCAGCGCGTTATAGCTGGAATAGCTGGTAGGCGCGAGCAGATCCTGGTAGCCGAGCGACGGGACGGGCCGGGGATTCTCGGCGCAGGCTCCGGTCAGGCCGCAGGGGGCGCCATTATTGGTAGCCAGGTAATCGACTCCGTTAATCACCGTCGCTGCCGGTGCGTTGAAGTCGTGGAATGCCAGCAGGTGAATGCCGCGCGTACCCTGATAGCCCACTGTCAGCAGGTTGTTCCAGCCAAGTTCGCGCTGGACGCTGAGAGTGTATTCGAG
>JASHSD010000061.1 GCA_030036985.1 Bryobacteraceae bacterium | reverse complement strand
ATCCCTACGGAAATGACGTGCTCCTATTTGCTATTCCTCCAGATTCGATAATGAGTGTCATTCTCGGATTCAGCGCAACCCGTGACTTTGAGGCTGCGGTCCGCTCGATCGTGGCGAGAAATGCAGCGCTTGATCATGTCCAGGTGAGACGAGCCAGCCAATCAAATCAAACTGGGAAAGTAGAAATCGTCTGTGAGAGTCATGATGCCGAACCCGCGCCATAAGGCAAGGCCCGAATCCCCTGGTCCGATTCTGGGACCCCGGGGCTACGTGACAATCTTTCACCCCAACTTCGCAGTAAACAACTACTGCAAATGCAGTATAATTTTACTGCAATGATTTCACTCCGCTCCGAGCTCCGCCGCAAGCTGCTGACCTTTTTCCTGGTCAACCGCTCGGCCCGCGTCTACGTCCGCCAGCTTGCTGCCGACCTCGGCGCTGACTCGACCAACGTCTCCCGCGAGCTGGCCCGCCTGGCCCGCGAAGGCTTTCTCCGCGCCGAGCGCGAAGGCCGCCAGCTCTACTACTCCGTCAACCGCGACTACCCGTATCGCAAGGCCGTCTTCGCCATGCTGCAGGGCTCCGTCGGCATCGAGCCCACCCTGCGCGGCACGCTGGCAAAAATTCCCGGCATCGAATCCGCATGGCTCCACGGTTCGCTTGCAAAAAACGAGGCCGACGCCGCGAGCGACATCGACCTCCTTATCGCCGGCCGCCCGGACCAGATTCAGCTCGCCTCGGAAGTGCGCAAGGTGGAGAAAGCTCTTCGCCGCGAGATCAACTACACTGTTCTCACTCCCCGCGAACTCAAGCGGCGCCTCGCCGCGCACGATGCCTTCCTCGCCGACGTCTGGAAGGGAAAACGGATTGAGTTGACCGGCAATGGCCACAACACGGCGACAACCCGTCAACCCCAAGCAGGTAAGGCAGTTTCTCGCCGACGCGCATAGAAGGCGGCGGCCGCGCGCAAAAACCTCAGGATCGACGAGGAAACCGCCCACCAGACCGCCTATGAGGCCATGCTCAAGGCGTCGCTGGCGCTGATGCTGAGCCACGGGCAGCGCCCCCGCGCGCAACTCGGCCACCACATCGCCATCCTCGAGTTCGCGCGCAAGCATCTCGATCCGGCGCACGGCCCGCTGCTCGACCTCTGCGACCGCATGCGCCGCCGCCGCAACATTGCCTTCTACGACATCGCCATCATCAGCGAAATCGAGGTTCAGGAAGCTGTCCAGGCTGCCGACGACTACCTGCGCGTGATTTCCGCTGATATCCAAGCGCGAATTCCGTGACCCGCAAGGCGAGGGAGCCTACGGTCGAACAAGTCGAAGCTAAGAGCTGATGGCTGAAAGCCGAGAGCCGGCCCTCGGCCGCCTCACATCGCATCAATCGTCCTTGCCGCCGCGTGAATCCCTTCGGCGCAGTCCCGGCATCGGCATCCTGCTCGCATAAACTGGAGCTGCCCCGCCGATTTCCGGCCGGAACCCGCCCATGCGCATCGCGCCCACGGAAGTTCTCCTCGTCATCGACGTGCAGAACGACTTCTGCCCCGGCGGCGCTCTCGCCGTCGCCGCGGGCGACGAGGTCCTCGCGCCCATCCACCGCATCGCCCCGCATTTCGAGCACATCGTCCTCACCCAGGACTGGCACCCCGCCCATCACATCTCCTTTGCCGCGTCGCATCCCGGCAAGCACCCCTTCGATTCGATCGATCTCGCCTACGGGCCGCAGACCCTGTGGCCCGTGCACTGCGTACAGGGCACGCACGGCGCCGAGTTCCCCTCCGAACTGCGGCTCCCGCGTGCCGAGCTCATCCTGCGCAAGGGCTTCCGCCCGCAGATCGACTCCTATTCCGCGTTCTTCGAGAATGACCACACCACTTCCACCGGCCTCGCCGGCTATCTGCGCGAGCGCGGCTTGACGCGGGTTTTCCTCGCCGGACTCGCCTACGATTTCTGCGTCGGCTTCTCTGCCCTGGATGCGCGCCGGCTCGGTTTCGAGGCATTGATCCTCCGCGAGGCCTGCCGCGCCATCGATCTCCACGGTTCCGTCGCCCAAATCGAAGCGGCGTTCGCCAAGGCCGGCGTCGCCATCGTCGAAGGCGCCGAACTCTCCTCTTGAGACGGAAGCGCCTCTTTGCCGTTGCCCGGCCCGCGCGTGGTTTCGTCCATGGAAGTATTCTCTATTTGTTCGCTCTTTTCCACTGTCTTGGACTGTCCGGGCCTGCTACAATCCCCTTCGAATCCCGTCCAGTTCGCTTGGCATTCATGCCACGGTGGCGTGAGGAAGACGAGCACGGGATCCCCCGGAAGGAGCCGTCAAAATGCCTGTTGTAGATGAGCGAGCCAAAGCCGTGGAACTTGCCCTGGCGCAGATTGAAAAGCAATTCGGCAAAGGGTCGATTGTGCGGCTGGGGTCGCGGGAGGCGCTGCTGCCGATTGCGGTCATCTCCACCGGATCGATCAGCTTTGACGCGGCGCTGGGCGTGGGGGGCATTCCCCGCGGCCGGGTTACGGAGGTTTTTGGCCCCGAATCGTCGGGCAAGACGACGATCACGCTCCAGATCATTGCCGAGGCGCAGCGCCAGGGCGGTATGGCGGCTTTCGTTGACGCGGAGCACGCGCTTGACCCCGGTTACGCAAAGAAGCTGGGTGTGGACACG
>JASHSD010000712.1 GCA_030036985.1 Bryobacteraceae bacterium | reverse complement strand
ACATCGAAAGGACATGGCGAATCGTCAACGACGTAAGTCACGGCAGAAAAACGTGCCACGTGGAAGGCGTCGGGCCGGTGTGTGTCCAGCAATTCCGGCCTGCCGACGTTCCCGGCACCCAGAAGATTGCTCAGCCGGGAAAGTGTGATTTCCAGCTTCGCCGGTTCGGGTGCGTGGGCGATGAACAACCCGTGCTGCTGAACACGGGGTTTTACCGGATTGAGTTCAATGCGAACCTTCAAAACCGCCGCGCATGCAGGCCGGGCGCTCAATTCCAACTGAACAAGCTTCAGAAGTGTGCGGGCGTCACAGATGGGAACGGGCAGACCCAAACTGCAACGATGCGGAGCGGCGTTTTCAAGCGTGAGGGTAAGGTGCACCTCATTCGTCGCCAGTCCTCGTGACGACAGACGCGCGACCAGATCATGCAGCAGCCGTCCGAGAATGAATGCGAGCGGCTCCAGCAGCTCGACCGGATCATCGAGTTCCATTTCCTCGTCAAAGCGAAGAGGCTCATCGACCGGCCGCAATTGCCGGTCCGCCCTGCCTTGGGCGAGATGTTGCAGATACGTGCCTTCAGGCCCAAGCCGGGCCGCGACGCCTAATGGAGGCAAACCTGCGAGCTGGCCGAGTGTTCGGATACCCCAGGCATCCAGCATGGCGGCGGCGTCCGGTGATCCCGGCAGGAGATTGAGAGAAAGCGGCGCCAGAACCGAAGCTTCATTTCCCGGCGCAATCACCGTCGTACCGCGAATGCCGCGTGCCGCAAAGATGGCTACGTCCGGATCAACCGAGATCGCGATGTCAGCCGGAAACCCGACCTTGTTCTCAATGGCGCGGGCGATTGCATACGCATCACCGATCAGGTTGCCGAGACCTCGGATATCGAACAACACAGTGTCCGACGAGGTCTCTTCAATGCGCGGAGAGAAGTGCTGCGCGCACTCGATCAGGAGGTTTCTGTTGCCATTGGCATGTAAACACGCGTACATCACTCACATCCGGTAAGGGGCTTTCAGCGCCAAAGCGGAATGCGTGCGCTGACGCGGGCCGAGCATCGTGTCGATGCGCAAGCTATCGAACAGTCCGTCCGTTATTTCGAAGCCCGCTCTCTGGCTTTCGATCTGAGAGGTCGAACAGGACGCTGTGTAATGCTGTTCCCCGATGACGATGAGGGCGGTCGGCGTTTTCTCGACTGTATGCCGTAACCGGAACCACGATGCCAGCGAAATCCGCCGGGCTTCGCGCACCGGCACCGACGCGAGGTCAAGCGCGACAACGCCAAATCCGCCCGCTTGCACGACGAGATCGGCGGCCTTCAGAGCCTTCTCCGCGTCACCGTCGCAACCCAGCCACAGCAAATGCGGCAGCAACACACCAGCCTGTTTTGCGCTGATCGGGTCGAAGGTGTTTCCAGCGTCGACCAAAGCGCAGAATTCAGGGCGGCGAGTTGACCGGGCGAGTGCCGCATTGAGCAAACTGGTGCGGCCGGATGAGGACGGACCAAAAATCTCAGTAAGTGTCCCGCGAGGAATGTCAATGCCGTGCAGCCCGGTCGACAGCAATTCAGCCTGGGGCCTTTCAACAGTCGCTAATACGATGCCGAGCTTCGTGGCAACTCTATTCGGGATTTCTGCCCGCCGCACCGAACCACTCATATTCGCCTTTTGTTCTCCCTTGCAACCATACTTTAGCAGACGCATGAGCAGCGAATCGCGGGGGATCGGCGCGCCCTCGCGATTCCAGATAGAGCCGATCAGAAAATTGGCCGGAAACGGCGTTGTGGCGGATCACTCACGACCACCCCGCCAGTGTCCCCCGCTCCGACCCGATGACGGCTTCTCGGACTTGTGCCATCGTGCTCAGGTCACGATTTGTAAACCTGCCTGGTCGCGCAGCGTTTGCGAAATATCGACTGCCGCACGAAAACGCGCAGCCCTGAATCTGCCAACCGCCTGCGTCGGTCTTGCTCGCCAATATCCGCCACTCTTTCCCGAGAGTATTCGTGCAGGCGCCGCCTCAGCCGAAATCTGAATTTTCTGACTCGCTGAAAATATATTGTCCAAAGTTCCGCTTCTGAGCCGTTATCTGTAGCACCCGAAATCGGTGCTGTCAGAGGAGCGCATGCATATTCACAACGTTTTGGACACCGATGAAGCAGGTTTGGCCGAGGTCGGCGGCGAGTTCCTCGCCGCTTCCGCCTTCGAAAACGAACATCCCGACACCGAAATTCTCGCCGACGAGATCACCGTCGTCGCCGCAAACGCGAAGGAGGACTGAATCATGGCCAGCCCTCAACCCGCAGGCAATCAGGTCTCTGAACGCCGCGATTTTCGTAAAGAGGTCACCGAATCCATCATCAAAATGCTGGAGCAGGGGGTGGCCCCGTGGCAAAAGCCCTGGGACGCCGCAACAGTGGGAAATCTTGCGGTGCCCTTCAATCCCACCTCGAACAATCAGTACCGCGGCGGCAATGCTATCTACCTGATGGCGTCGGCGATCCGCAGAGGGTACGACGACCCTCGCTGGATGACCTACAAACAGGCCGCCGCCAACGGCTGGCAGGTCCGTGGCGGAGAAAAAGGAACCCAGATCGAATTCTGGGAGATGAAACGCGCCGGCGGCCCCGATGGCAAGACCCTTGCAGCCGGCGACGGGACGGAACACGAAGAGACCGACCGGCGGAGTGAATCCAGATATATCCATCGCGTGTACACCGTTTTCAACGCGCAGCAGATTCACCGAATTCCGCCGCTGGAGCCGAAAGCCCACTCCATGTTCGCCGCCGTTGAAACCGGCGAACAAATCCTTCGCAACTCGGGCGCCCAGATCGAACACGATCAAGCCGACCGCGCGTTCTATTCACGATCCACCGACTCCATTCACCTTCCGCCCCGCGAGTCGTTTCGCGATGCGCCCGGCTATTACGGCACCGCTCTCCACGAGTTGGCCCATTGGACCGGACACCCAGACCGGTTGAACCGGCAGACGCTGAACGAATCGTACCGGTTCGGCGATCAGAACTACGCGCGCGAAGAACTGCGGGCGGAACTCGCGAGCCTGTTTCTGGCTGCCGAGCGCGGAATTCCCCACAATCCGGGGCAACACGCCTCATACGTGAATTCCTGGATCAGGGCGCTGCGCGATGACAAGAATGAAATTTTCCGCGCCGCGTACGATGCGTCGCGGGCGACGGAATTCCTTCTCGCACTGGAGCGCGATAAGTCGATGGCCCAGGCGTTGGTTGCCTCGCCCGGTGCATCGGCAGGGCAACTGGAGCAGGAATCCGCGAGAATCCAGTCGGATCTCGAAGCCGAACCCGAG
>JASHSD010000711.1 GCA_030036985.1 Bryobacteraceae bacterium | reverse complement strand
CTTCGGAGTCGTCGAAGCGGTTAACGGGAACATCCGAATGCTGATCAATCGCGGGCGCGGCTGCAGGAACATGCGCTATCTGCTGTTGAAGGCCAAACGCATGGCCGCCACCAACGTCGAATACGTCGTTTTCGAGAGATTAAGGAAAGCCGCGTAGAATGCCAATTCTTACCAATTCCCGCTCAGTGCCCGTTTTTTGAATCGACACCGGCAAAAAGGTACTGGTACTTAATCGAAAAGGTAGAAGAGCAGCCAGTCCTGATGTTGTTTTTACCCCAGTCGGTTTTCAGATCCAGGTTACAATCGGCTTCGCCCATGGCCATTCGTTGCGCGCGTCGAAACGTTCGTGGTCCGCAAGCCGGACCAGCACTTCCATTTGGCTGGCTTGTAATTTTGGACAAGCGTCCCCAAACCGGGTTGGGAGAAGCGTCGGACCAGCGCTTCGCGGCTGGCTTCCGCTGTGTACGAGTCGCGGACAACACGCCCGGGAAACACCACCCTGCCGGCCCATTCGGTCGTTTCTGAACCACGGAGGATCGCGACAACACCGGCGATAACCTCGCGGACGGATTCCGGTTGCAACACCCCAACCGCACGCTCCACGAAATCGCCGCTGGCGGTAAAGAGTTTGCCGGGCCGCGCATAGCTCGTTACCTGCAAGCGAGCCTTGTTGGAAATCCGCGGCTTCCAGCTTAACCGCGGCACTGTCGGCCTACGGCTTGCTCGTCACCTGACACAAAATCCAGTCGCCGCGACCGGTATCTGCCAATACTACAGCCGGGCGAAGCTTGGTATGTGACAAATCGGAAAAAGGGAAACGGACGAGAACTACGAAGCCCGCTGCAAGTGGGACCACGCCGCGTCCTCCTCGGGGCGATTCCAGTCGGCCCCAAGGGCCGGCTCACTGAGGAGCGCGGTTTCCGGGCTCACCACGGGGCGGGCCTCATCGAGAATCGTGACCAATGCCCGGCGCGCTGATGAAAGATGCAAAGATTCCAGCAGGCGGACGTTTCCCGCCTCGTCGATCACTGCCTCGACCGTCTGAAGCATCTGGAACCTCCTGTGGCAGTTTAACACTCACGATAAACGGAGACGCCGCGGGCATTCGTCGGAAAATCTGCAATCACACCGATTTTTCGCTGACACGCCGGGACTTACCTACGCTCCGGCTCCCCTCCGCCCTACCATCGAACTTCACCACGCCCAGCCACTCCCAAATCGAAAATGGGTTCGTTTTTTCGAATGGCTCAACCAGGCGGGGGAGTTCGTTTTTGCGAATAGGCCAACTGAGGGAAAGAGAAAATGCTACCGCGTCAAAATCTCGCCCGTAACCACGCCTTCGCGATACCGCGCCGACGTCGGCACCTTCTGCAGACGCACCACCATCAGCGTCTGGTCGTCATGCGGGGGCATTTTGCCGAGGAACTGCCGCACCGATGCCAGCAGCGCATCGAGGATCTGGGTCGGCGATCCGGCCCAGTTCTTCTTGACGGCCTCAATCATCCGGTCCTCGCCGAACTCCTCGTCGGCCGCGTTCGCCGCCTCCGAAATCCCGTCGGAGAAAACCACCAGCAAATCGCCCGGCTGGATCGTTACCTCGGCTTGTTCGTATGTCGCCCCCGGCAACAAACCCAGCACCGGGCCGCCGCCTTCATCCAGGTGGTGGACCTCGAAATGGCCGTCATTCTCCCGCATCAGCAGCGGCGGCAGATGTCCCGCATTGATGTAGCGCAGCACCGAATTGCCGGGGTCGAAGTAGCACCAGACCAGACTGACGAACCGCTCCATCGCCGTCTTCATGCAGAGCAGATGGTTCAGCCGCTCCATGCTCTGCTCGTGATTGAGCGGCGAACCCGTCCCGTTGCTCGCGTGCACCACGCCCTGCACCACGCCCATCAGCAACGCTGCCGAAACGCCTTTTCCGGAAACATCTCCGAGGCAGAGCGCGATCTGGTGGTCCTCCGTTTCGAACGCGTCGTAGAAATCGCCGCCCACCTGCCATGTGGGCACGCATTTGGCGGCAAACTCCACATCCCGCGTCAGCAGGCTGCCTGCCGGAAGCAGATCGAACTGCACCAGCCGCGCCATGGCCACCTGCTCTTCCACCAGCTTGCCGCGCACATAATGGCGGAACCGCAGACCGATGATCAGCACCGCGGCCAACAGCGCAAAGGATGCCGAACAACCCAGAATCAGCCGCTCGCGCAGTTGGCCGAAGCGGGTGGAAACGCCGTCGATGAGAACGCCGATCTCGACCACTCCGAAAACCATCGGTCGCCCCGGCCCGGGCGCGGGAGCGGGGCCGATGCGAATCGTATTGAGGTCGATCAGGACCGGGCCCTCGGGCGTCTGCAGAATCCGCTGCGGCCGATCGCGGTTCCGCACGGTCCGGGCAAGCTCACCGGGCGCATACACAGGCGCGAACCCGGCTTTGCCGGCTGAGGTTATGGGCGTACCGTCCAGATTGAGGACGCGCACCCACGCATATTGCAACGGCGCCCCCTTGACGATTTCGTCGATCATCGGGAAAAATGCCGCCGCGTTGCGGTTCCCGGTCAATCTGGACGATGCAATCAGGGACTGCACGCGCCGATCCGCTTCGCGTTTCGCCTCGGCCCGGACCATGCCGATGCGGACAAGGCGGTAGGTCCACAGGGTTTCGGCCAGGAGCAGGACGCCCAGCAGCACCCCGAGAACGATCGAGGCTTTAAACAGCAGATGGCGCGGCTTGACTCTTTCGTCCATCACCCTGATTGTAGAGCGTTCGCCCCCGGCGGACGGTTACGATCCTTTATCGCATAAGTTCGCGAATCCGCTGTTCCCATTCTTCTTTATTTACAATTCCGGTGTGTGAGGCGACCACGTCGTCGCCGATCCAAGGCGCGTCCGCCGCAAGAGGACGCCTTCCTGCAGACGTCGGCGAGGATCTGTGCGGGCATCAGCGCACTCGAACGCGTTTGCGAATCAGATAAGCGAGCGGCATCGCCCCGAGCAGGAGCCAGCCGGAGCCGGGTTCCGGGACAGCGGACGACGCATTCACGGAGACATTATCCACGCCGATAAAATCGGTGCCCGTTTCACCAATAATCGAAATCACTGTGGACGTCGATGCAGCGGTAAAATCCAGCGTCTCGCCCGTCCAGACGGTCCCGTCCGCTGTGGTGGTTCCGCTTGTGCCGTCATCCGTAAACGTTGTTGAAGAGGAGCCCGCGCTTGCATCCACGCTGATCGGGCCTGCCTGTACAGGGGAGCCGGGTTCAACGCCCAGATCGAAAGTAAGCGCGTAGCTTTGGCCCGCGACGGTGCTGATTGTCTGTTCGACGCCGTCGAATGGAGCGGTGTCGGTATCGCCGGTGAGGTCGATAAAATCGGTTCCGAACGGAGTCGATACACCGAACGAGCCGTTCCCGAGCCAACCTACGTTAAAACCATCATTCGTGGTTGTGCCGTTGTTATTAATGACGGTCCAGCCGGTCATCGCGGTGCTCCCGATCGCTAACCACGACACATCATCGCTCCCCGGCGCGGGTGTGCCGGATTCTGCCATTCGTGATCAGGTCGGCCTGAGCATTGGAAACCGGCGCCAAAAGCAACGCGCCTGCGGACAGGGCGGAAAGAAACAAGTTGGTTACATTACACACACGCATTATTTTCTCCTCAAAGCTATGAGCGCACTGTTGCGCTCGTCGGTGAATTAACCTGAGTTATCGTACCAGATATAAACTAAAGTTAGCATCAGCATATATGTCTCGCCTGTTTGGTTACTTTGGCGGGTCTGACCAGGCGCAAATCGCCGCTAACCAGAGGGCTGGGCGGCCGCGCGCGGGCAACAATCCGAAGCGCAGCGGGCGACGCCGTTCACTCTCGCGTCGTTCACCAACTCGACCAGGCCTGCAACGAATCGCGGATGCGTCCCCGCCGTCGCCGCGCGTACGAACTCAATCCCGCGTTCTTTCGCCAGCGCCGCGGCTTCGACATCCAGATCGTAAACCAGCTCGATGTGGTCCGAAACAAACCCGATCGGAACCAGCACCAGCCGCTTCGATTTGCTGCGGCGAATGAAATCCTGAATGTCCGGCTCCAGCCACGGCTGCGACGGCGGACCACTGCGGCTCTGATACACAACAGTCGGTTCGCTCAAGCCCAGCGCGCGGTTGACCATCGCCGCCGCTTCCCGATACTGCCGCTCATACGAACACACTTGCGCCATTGAGACCGGAATGCTGTGCGCGGTATAAACCACGTCCGCGCCAGGCAAGCGATGGAGCGCCTCGCGAAGCCGGTCCACCATGGTTTCGATAAAGCCGGGGTGATTCCAGAACGGCGGCAGTTTTTCGATCTCCGGCGCGCCGGGCGTCGCCGCGCGGGCCTTTTCGATATCTTCGAGATACTGCCGGCACCCGGAATAAGAGCTGAAGGCCGAAGTCGCGAGCGCCAGCGCCGTCCGCACGCCGTCCGCGCGCATACGCGCCATGGTATCGGCCAGCATCGGATGCCAGTTGCGATTGCCCCAATAGATCGGCAGGCCGACGCCGGCATTCTCCAGCGCTGCAATCAATTCGCGGCATTGATGATTGATGGGGCTGCGTCCGCCGAAGTGGTAATAATGCTCGGCGACGGCAAGCATGCGCTCGCGCGGGACGTTCCTGCCGCGCAGCACGTTTTCAAGAAACGGGATCACGTCCTCGTGTTTTTCGGGGCCGCCGAAGGAGAGCAGCAGCAAGGCGTCGTAACGTTCGTTCGCGCTCATTGGTTTTCCTGCGGGGCTTTTTCCTGTGGGATCAGCGCCACGGGACGAATCGGGGAAGCCGTTCCCCCGCGAATTTTCGACGGCGCCGCAACGAACAGGAATTCACTCGCGCCCGATACGGAAAGCTCTTCGAGATTCAGACACTCGATGATATGGATGCCGCTTTCGACCAGCAGGTGCACGTGCACCGGCATGTCGCGGCTGGGCACCGATTCAAACGGCGCGGTCTCCGATCCGGCGGCGAAGATTTTGCGGGCGCTCAGCCAGCGCGCGCCTTCGATGGCGGGGCCGGGGCCGCTCACCTGCGAAATGAAACGCGCCGCATCGTTCCAGTAACGCGACCATCCGGTGCGCAGCAGCACGACATCGCCCGGTTGAATATCGGTCCGTGCCGCTTTGAGCGCGCGATCGAGGTGATGGGGCGCGATGACGAAGTCGACGGGCAGCACGTCTCTGCCCTCCAGCCGCGCGATATCAAGCAGAACGCCGCGGCGGAAAATCGGTTCGATCGTGTCGACCGACAACCGCTCGACTCCGCCGGCGTAGCTTTGGAACCCGCTTGACTCGATGCCTCCGTGCAGTTTTCCGTTCGAGGAATAATGGCACAGCGCGTCGATATGCGTGCCCACGTGGGTGCTGAGAGCGATCGCTTCGGCGGCAGAGCTCGACCCGCTCGGATTCACGTGCTCTCCGTGCTTCTTACTCAGGCTGTACAGATAAGGCGCATGCAGCGGATAATGCGGCATGCCGGTGAAATAAGGTTGCGCCAGATCGATTGCGCGGCACCCGCCGAGGCGCGTCAGAAGGTCATTCAGCGCGGACAAACTTCATTTTAGTATCTACCGCCCGGTTTAATCCCACAGCCGTGCCCGGACTCCTCAGGGCACTTGTGGTGGGGCGAAGCAGGCGTCCCGAAGAGTCGGGACGCGGCATGCACGAGTGCGCGCGCCACGGCTCGCTTCAGGCGACTTTCAGCCGCAACCTGCGAAAGACAGGTTAGTGCGTCATCGAATAGATGATGTAGTTAATCCCGATCCGAATCCCCTGCGCTGAATACTTCTCCGGATAGCGCGGCTCATCCGCCCACTCCCACGAATCGCTCGTGTCCGAATTGAAATCGGCGACCACCATCAGCCGATTGTGGTCGTCGTAAATCCCGCGCCAGTGGCCCACGCGGCCGCCGTTCAGATACGGAACGCCCGAATGCAGCGACCATTCGCCGGGAATGCCATAGCGGTCGCTGAGGTCGTAGAGCACATGGAAAACGGAATCCCGGTTCGGGATCTCGACCAACGGCCTGTCGGGAAAAACCCGCGCCATCGTTGCCGCAAAGATCGCCCAATCGTGATCGCCCCACGTATCCGCGCACATCAGAAAGCCGCCGCGCAGCAGGTATTCGCGCAGCTTCTTCGCCTGCGAGTCCGTGAGATCCATCGGCGACGCCTGCACGCCGTAGATCCACGGCCACTCAAACACATCGTCGCCGTCGTCGAGATTCACCGGCTGCTCGACCGAGCGCACGTGAATCCGCGTCAGCCGCCGCACCGCCTGCACGAAGTGGCGATCGGCGCGGGGATAATCGTTGGTCCACGAAGTGTTGCCTTTGCGCCAGTCGTAGTACATATCGAGGCGGCCGAACATGCCTTCGGGCGACGCCGGATACATGAGCCGACCCATGACAAACTCGGTCTTCTCGTTGTAATCGGGTGGGATGGCGAAATCCGTGTACTCCATGCCCGGATATTCGCGGAACGGACGCTGGAACGCGTAAGCGCCGCCCAGCATCAGCCCGAGCATGAGAAAGATGCCCGTCGCCGTCCACGCAAAATTCCGAAAACGCGCCACGCAGCCCGCCACTGCTTACTATAAACTGCCCCTATGCCAATTCTGCGTCTGTCGTTCGCCTTCGTCGCCATAGCCTGCGCCGCTCGCGCGCAGATCATCGACCTCTCTCCGAACAGCGCCGTGAAGGCCGCGAACCAGATCTACGACCCTGCAAAGCGCGACTTCGAGAACCGCTGCGCCCGCTGCCACGGCACCGACGCGACCGGAGGCGAATCCGGCCCGGGGATCGTCGCTCAGATCGCAGCCCAAAGCAACGCCCAGCTCGCCGCTTTTGTTCGCGAAGGCAGCCCCGCGAAAGGCATGCCTGCCTTTGCCCTTCCCGACAACGAAATGAATGCGCTGGTGCTCTTTCTGCGATCGCTCGCGCCCATTTCGCGCAACGCGCCCGCGACGATCGTGCGCCGAAACATCCGCACCACGAATGGCAAAACACTCGATGGCCAAGTCCTCAGCGAAGGAATGTCCGAACTGCAATTGCGCACGGACGACAAACAAATTCACCTGCTGCGCAAACTCGGCGACCGCTATCGCGAAGTGACGTCCCAAGCCGACTGGAGCACCTATAACGGCGACATCGGCGGCAATCGCTACACGAAGCTGACGCAGATCAACAAGGCCAACGTGGCGCGCCTGAGTCCGAAATGGATCTTCCCCATGCCGAACGTTTCCACCGTGGAGAACACGCCGGTCGTGGTTCAGGGAATCATGTATGTATCAAGCGCGAACGAATGCTACGCGCTCGACGCGGGCAGCGGACGGATGGTCTGGCACTTCCAGCGTCCGCGCACGAAGGGCCTCGCGGGCAACGCGGCCATCGGCTTCAATCGCGGCGTAGCGGTTGCGGGCGACCGCCTCTTCATGCTCACCGACAACGCGCACATCATCGCGCTGAACCGCCTCACCGGCGCGCTGCTGTGGGAGACCGAAATGGCCGACTGGCATCGGAACTACAACGGCACGTCCGCGCCGCTGGTCGTCGGCGATCTGGTGGTTTCGGGAACGGCCGGCGGCGATGAAGGCGTGCGCGGATTTGTCGCCGCGTGGGACCAGGCGACGGGCAGGAAAGTCTGGCGCTTCTGGACCGTCCCCAAGCCCGGCGAGCCGAACGCGGCGACGTGGAAAGGCAATTCGCTGGAGCATCCCTCCGGCGCCACCTGGATGACTGGCACATACGATCCGCAGCTCGACACGCTCTACTGGCCGGTCGGCAATCCGGGGCCGGATTTCAATGGCGACAGTCGCCAGGGCGACAACCTCTACACGGATTCGATCGTTGCCCTCGAAAGCAAGACCGGCAAGCTGAAATGGTACTACCAATTCACGCCGCACGATGTGCACGACTGGGACGCCGAGGAGCCGGCGGTTCTGGTCGATACCAACTGGCAGGGCAAACCGCGCAAGCTGCTGCTGCAGGCGAATCGCAACGGCTTCTTCTACGTCTTCGATCGTACGAACGGCGAGCTGTTGCTGGCGAAATCGTTTCTGAAAAAGCTGAACTGGGCCGAGGCGATTGGCAAGGACGGGCGCCCGATCATGAACAACCTCAAGGAAACGGCGGATGGCGAAACCTACGTCTGCCCCGGCTTCCAGGGCGGGACCAACTGGTTCTCGACCTCCTTCAACCCCGCGACCGGCCTCTATTACATTCAGGCGCTGGAGCGATGCAATCTCTTCTCGAAACGGACGATGGAGTGGCAGGCAGGCAAGAGCTACATGGGCGGAGCGGCGCGTCCGGCGCCCGGCGAAACCTTCGAGAAGGTGCTGCGCGCGATCAACATCCAGACCGGCGAAATCGCCTGGGAACTGCCGCAGATCACGGGCACATTAACGTCATCCGCGGGCACGCTCTCGACCGCCTCGGGTCTGGTTTTCTTCGGTGAAAACAGCGGCGCGTTCATGGCCGCGGATGCGTCGAACGGAAAACCGCTCTGGCAATTCCAGACCAATCAGACGTGGAAGGCCTCGCCAATGGTCTACATGTTCGATAACAAGGAATACGTCGCAACAGCCGTCGGACAAAGCATCATCGCCTTCGCATTGCCGGACTGATCAGCTCGCCGGCTGGAATTCGACTCTCTCGTACAGCGCTCCGAGCCGGAGCCGGCAGCCGATGGACTTCAATTCGATCTGGTATTCGGGTGACGCGAATTCCCGGAAAAGCCAGGAACCATCGACTTGGCGCGCATGGTGCTCAGCGCGAACAGTATCCTGCGCGAGCAGAAGATATTCCGCGAAGGACGAAAGCGAGCGATAGTAGTCGAACTTTTCACTGCGAACGGGAAGCCCCTCCACTATGGCTGTGGCGTCGGTAAGCGTGTCGTCGCGATCGTCGAGGAATTTGAGCGCTCCGCAAGCCACGAGGATATCGGGATACGTGAAGACGCTGTGGCGCGGACAGAAGAGCCGCATATCGTTTGCCACGGCTTCACACGGCGCGCCCGCAACGATTCCTCCATTCGGGAAAGGATATTCCGCACAATGCGTGCATGGTTCAAAGTCCCGCCGGACATCGCATACATCGCGCCGTCAAGGTACTCACTTCGGAACTCGGCCTTACGCTCGATATCGAGGTATTGATCGACAGTGAGAAGGTGGGCCGGCTGCGTCGACATCAACGTAATTTTATCGTCGCTCCGCACTCTCGCCGCGACAGCGCATCCGCCGCATCGCGCTCACCCATTTCCACCCACCGCTCGATATTCTCCCGTTTCCAGAAGACCGCGTCGTTGGCGTCGCCCAGCGTTCCCGAAGGCGAAATCAGCGTGATGTCGAGATCCGCCGGATAGCGCCTCGCGGGCTTGAACGCATACGCGATGTTGATGCCGAGATGCAGCCACCACTTGCCCACGCGGGGCAGCGAATCGATCGCGACGATCCGCGTCGCGCCCATCTCCAGCGCCGCCCAGATGGGCAGCTTTTCGAATATTCCGCCATCCAGATAACGCCTGCCGCTGATCTTCACCGTCGGCAAAAACAACGGGATCGAACAGGTTGCCTGCAGATGATCCGGGGTCACGTCGGGATGCCGCACCAGGCGCGTCTGCAACCCCCGCAACTGCACCATCACCAAGCCGAAGGGCATGCGCGGCCGGTAATCGCGCCAGATTCGTTCCGCCTGCGCCCGCAAAGGCGCGGGATCGAACCATCCGTTGCGCCAGCCGTGATTCGGAAATAATTGGAGCGCATTGCCGGTCGCGGGGTCGCGCCATCGCTCAACGAGGTGATCGGGGGTGCATCCGCTCGCGATCGGCCACCCGTTCAGCGCGCCCACCGAAGCTCCCACTACAATGTCCGGAGGCGCCATTTCCGCGATTGCCCGGAACGCGCCCGCCTGATACGCGCCGAACATCCCGCCCGCGGACAGAACCAGCGCCGTTTTCTCCTGCATCTACTGATTCGATTATGCAGCGCGCCAACTCGTTTCGATATGTTAGAGAAGGTGGCTTTTCGGGCGGAGCAATACGGAGAGGAAGTCGCGGGCATCCTCGCGCCGGCGGGGGCCGGCACGCGCCCGATGCCCCTTGTCAAAACCAGCGATGCGCCCGCGGAAGCGCTGCAGGCCATGCGCACGGTCCAGGCGCGGGATTCCGTCCGCGCGGGTCTCTATCTCTACCTCTCCTGCTGGGACGAAGCCCACACCACCGCCGACGGCCTCGAAAATCCCGACGGCTATTTCTGGCATGGCATCGTGCATCGGCAGGAGCCCGACCCCGGCAATTCGGCGTACTGGTTTCGCCTGACAGGCGCGCACCCGGTCTTTCCGAAGCTCGCCGCGGAAGCCGCCGATCACGGCTATCCGGCCGGCCGCGCATGGGACCCTTTCGCCTTCATCGATTTCTGCGAATCCTCCCGCAGGCGCCCGGGCTCAAACGAAGAACGATTGGCAATGACGATACAACTCCTGGAGTGGCAGCTTCTTTTTGACCATTGCGCGCGGGGTTCCGCTTTTTGAAGAAAGCGATTCTGTTCTTCCTGATTGCCGCGGGGGCGATAACGGCGGCGGCTTTGTATCTCAAAAACGCTTCCTCGGTTCCGACCGTCGTCTTCGCAAAATCCACGCGCCAGACCCTCTCGAACGAGGTCTCGACCAACGGCAAGGTCGAGCCTGCGGACTACGTCGATATCCACGCCGAAACGCCCGGACTGGTGAAACAGGTCCTGGTGCACAGCGGCGACAGGGTCGCCAAGGGTCAGGTGCTGGCGGAATTGAGCGAACCTGGTCTACAGCAGGAACTCGACGCGGCCGTCGCGCGCGAGGCCCAGGCGCGCGCCGATCTCGAAACGCTGCAGGCCGGCGGCCGCAGTTCGGACACCGCCGAGATTGACGGCAGCATCAGTCGATTAAAGACGGATCGCGATGCTGCCCAGCGCAACCTGGACGCCTTGCAGCGTCTGGTCGAGAAGCAGGCCGCGACCCCGTTTGAAGTGCAGCAGGCAAAGCAGAGCATCCAAAGTCTGGATGTGCAGATTCAAGCGCTGCAACAGCGGCGCGCGGCGCTGGTGAGCAAAGGCGATCTTGGCAGCGCCCAAGCCCGGCTGCGCGAAGCCGAAGCCAACGTGCAGCTGGAGCGTGCGCGCATGGACGAAGACGCGATCCGTTCGCCCATGGCCGGCACGATCTACGATCTGCCAGCGCGCGCGGGATCGTTTCTCAACGCCGGCGACCCCGTCGCGAGCGTGGGCAAACTGGATCCGGTGCGCGTGCGCGTTTACGTGGACGAACCGGAACTGGGCCGGGTTGCGCCCGGCGAAAAGGTCCGCATAACCTGGGACGCGCTGCCGGGCAAGGAATGGACCGGTGTTGTCGAGAAGCGTCCCACCGAGGTCGTCGCGCTGGGCACGCGGCAGGTGGGCGAAGTGCTCTGTACTGTCGACAATCCCATGCACGAACTGGTGCCGGGGACGAACGTGAACGCGTTCATTCTCACCCAGGTGGTCGAAAACGCCTTGACGATTCCGAAGGGCGCGGTGCGGCGGGACGGCGGCATCGGCGTCTTCGTGCTGCAGAAGGACGAGACGGTGAAATGGCAGCCCATCGAAACAGGCGCATCCGATGCGCTGCGCGTGGAAGTGGCCAAGGGACTGCACGACGGCGATGCCGTATCGGACGCCGCGGACGTGAACCTGAAGAACGGTCAGAAGGTCAAGCCGACGTTGGAGTAGCGCGACATAGCGCGAACCAGGCTTGACCGGCGCCGCGGGATGCGATTCAATAGAACGACATGAAAAAGCCGAATGTTGTCTTATTGAGCGCGGTGTTGCTGCTGGCCCCTCTTGCCTTCGCCCAGACCGCCGGCGAACACTGGATTGCCACATGGGCAGCTTCGCCGCAGCAACCGCGCGCGGCTCGGCCGCAGACGGCCCTCGGCAACGGTAATGCCCCGCCGCGGCGCACGCCGCCGCCCAGCGCGTTCAATAATCAAACCGTCCGCATGATTGTCCGCAGCACCATCGGCGGCAGCCGCGTGCGCGTCGAGCTGTCGAATACCTTCGGCGCGAAGCCGCTTGAGATCGGCGCGGCTCATATCGCGCTGCGCGGCGTCGATTCGGCAATCGTCCCCGGCAGCGATCGGACGCTTCTGTTCAGCGGCAAGCCGACGGTCAGCATCCCGCCGGGCGCAACGATGGTCAGCGACACCGTCAACCTCGATGTGCCCAAGCTGGCGGATCTCGCAGTCAGCGTCTATGCGCCCGGCGAGACGGGTCCCGCAACCACGCACTCGGTTGGGCTGCACACCACATATATCTCGAAGGAAGGCGACGTCACCGGTCAACCGGAGATCGCGGACGCCATCACCTCGCAATCCTGGTACTGGCTCTCCGGCATTGACGTTCTCGCGCCTGCGGGGGCCGAAACGATCGTCGCTTTCGGCGATTCCATCACCGACGGGGCCACTTCCACGCCCGACACCGATCGCAGTTGGCCGAGCATTCTTGCCCAGCGGCTGGCGGCAAACCCCGCCACAGCCAACGTCGCCATTGTCAACGAAGGCATCTCGGGCAATCAGGTGTTGGCCGATGGCGCCGGCGTGAGCGCGCTCGCCCGCTTCGATCGCGACGTGTTGAGCGTCCCCGGCGTGCAGTGGGTCACCATTATGGAAGGCATCAACGACATCGGCATCGGCGCCCGCAACGGGGCGCCCGCGGGCCGGGTCAGTTCCGAAGCCGTGATCGGAGGCCTTAGCCAGCTGATTGAACGCGCGCATATGCACGGAATCAGAGTCATCGGCTGCACTCTGACGCCATACGTCGGCGCGGCCTATGCGAGCGAGGCCGGCGAGGTCATGCGCGAAGCGGTCAACAATTTCATCCGCACCAGCGGCGCATTCGACGCCGTCTTCGATTTCGAAAAAGTGACGCAGGACCCGGCGAATCCGAAACAGATCCTCCCGGCCTTCAACATCACCGATCACCTGCATCCCAATGACGCCGGATATAAGGCCATGGCCGATTCCATTGACCTCTCAATATTCGCGGGGAAGTCGGAAAAAACTCGCCCGAACAGCCGATAGGACTTTTTTCCGAGTGGCGAGCAAAGGCGGCGCGGAAACTCACAATCGAAATTGTGACCGCTCCGAGGCTAACCAAACTCAGACGCAATGGAAGGAAATAAATGATCGAAAGAACACTCATACTGATTGGCCCAGGCGGGGTGGGCAAGGGTCCGCTGGCGAATTTGATCCGAGAAGACGCAGTCGCAATCGATCCATACCGCCTGCGCCCCGACGGTCCCCGCCGGAAGTCGGAAGACCCCCTGTACGCTCACCCCAAATTGCAATCGGAGCTCCACGGCATCATGTCGACCTTCGGAGAATCTCCGAAGGACGTTCCGCGCGAATCGGAAAAAGAAAAGATGGAGTGGTTTCCAAAGGCCAAGGTCCTCTTTTTCACCGTCCGCGGCAACTGGCAATGCTTAATCTTCCAAGGTCTCGACAGGCGCTTCGCGAAGGCAGAACTTTACGCTCCGGCGCTGCCAGCCATGCTCGGCATCGGGGAGATTCGCGATGCCTTGGGCATCCCGCACGTCCTCATTCTTAATCCGGCATCTAGCAGACTCAGCGACATGAAGGATGATTGGGAAGAGCTAAGGAACATAACCAGATCGAATTGCGCGTTACGCGGCGACAACGAAAAATCTATCCAGGAGCGAGTGGGATTCGTTGGAGAGGAGGCACCCGCGTGGCACCAGCTTGCAGCTAAACAAG
>JASHSD010000710.1 GCA_030036985.1 Bryobacteraceae bacterium | reverse complement strand
TCCGCTTCCTCGCGGCTGCGGTGAATCAGCACCCAGCGGGGGCTTTCGGGAACGTGCCGGCGCATGAAGAGGACGCCCAGGCCGATCGCCGCGCCGATGAAGAAGGCGAAGCGCCAGCCGATATCGATGGGAAACAGGCCGGGCTTCAGAATAATCAGGGAGCCGACCGAACCCAGCACCGCGCCGATCCAGAAGGTGGAGTTGATGAGCAGATCGACATGTCCGCGCACACGGGCGGGAATGAGTTCGTCGACGGCCGAATTGATAGCGGCGTATTCGCCGCCGATGCCCGCGCCGGTCAGCGCGCGAAAGAACGAGAAGCTGGCCAGATTCCAGGAGAAGGCGGTCGCCGCGGTCGCGCCGACATACAGCAACAGGGTGAAGCTGAAGAGGCGCTTGCGCCCGAGGCGGTCGGTGGCATAGCCGAAGACGATGGCTCCGGTGACTGCGCCCAGCAGATAGATGGTAGAAGTGAGGCCGAGATCGGCGTCGGTGAATCCGAGGGTCGTTGGGAGTTTCAGAATGCCCGCCAGCGCGCCGCCGAGATTGCCTTCGAGACCATCGAGCAGCCAGGTGATTCCCAACGCGATTACGACGAGGGTGTGCCAACGGCTCCAGGGCAGGCGATCCAGGCGCGCCGGGATGTCGGTGGAGACGAACTCGTCGTCCGCGGGCTTGGGCACGGCAAGCGCGGAGCACCCGCTCTTCCAACGTGCGGACGAAACCCGAGGCTGGTTGGTGTGGGAAAATCGCTCCCTCGCGGTCGCGGCTCGGTATCGTCGCGGTTGGTACGAGATAGTTTTCGATGCGGGACGCGACTAAAGTCGCGTGTCCACCGGGTCGGTTATGAAGACGGCCGCGGGCAAGGCGTCGAATACGAGATCCATGGCGATCTCGATATCGTGGGCGCACATCCTCGCGCCGGTGAAAATGTTGCGAAAGGCCGCTCCGGCGAGCTGCTGCGGAATCGCCACTGTGGTTCCGCCCCAATCGGGATCGCGTTCCCGGCGCGCGGGAAAGCGCGCGGTCATTACCAGCAGTGCGCGATTGCCGTCAATTCGGGCGAATCCGCAGATGCAGTCCGCTTTCGGACCGGAGCTCAAGAGCGGCTCATACGACCCTTGATCGAACAACTCGGGAACTTCGGCGCGAAGCCGCAGGATGCGGGAGGTCACGAATAACTTCACCGCGCCATCCTCGCGGCGGTCCATCAGTTCGCCCGGCGAAGGTTTGCGGGTATCGAGATCGCACAGCATCTTCATGCGCCGCGCGTAATCCACCGGCCTGCGGTTGTCGGGATCGACCAGACTCAGGTCCCACAATTCGGATCCCTGATAAATATCGGGGACACCCGGCGTCGTCAGCTTCAACACCGTCTGCACGAGGCTGTTCTCCATGCCCAGACGGGCGATCTGGCGCATGAAGGGCAGGAACTCGGCCAGGAATGCCTGCGCTTCATGCGCATCCAGAACGCCGTCGATGAACGTCATCACCGCATCCTCGTATGCCATGTTCGGCATCGCCCACGTGGAACGCACCTTGGCCTCGCGGATGGATTTCCGCATCGCCGGTTTCAGGCGTTCGGCGTACTCGCGCAGCGCGGATTCTTCGATCGGATCGCTCAACAGTTCGGCGGGCCATGAACCCACCATCAGCTGAAAAAAAAGGTATTCGTCATTGTGGTCCGGCGGCGCGGCGGCTTCGATATCGCCGCGGCGCGCGCGCAGCATACGGCTCCATAAGCGAACCTGTTTCGCCCACTGCTCGGGAATCTCCGAAAGCACGGCCAGGCGCGCGCGTGAGTCTTCACCGCGCTTTGTATCGTGGGTCGACGTCGCAAGCATCGAATGTGGCCAATAGCGCGCGCGCTGAGCCACGGTCTTGTGAAAATTCGCGACGGGGACGCCGAAGAAATCGGGCGAGCCGCCGACTTCGTTCAGCGCGACGAACCGGTTGTAGCGATAGAAGGCCGTATCCTCGAGGCCCTTGGCCATCACCGGGCCGCTGTACTGCTGGAGCTTCATGGCGCAGCGCAGCACCGAATGCCGGCTGAAGCCGCTGCGCCCCTTCGCCACCAGATCGCCCGACAGCAGCGCTTCCAGAAAATCGAACACGGTGGGATCGATATACGTTTCATTTGCGCGCGCCTGCTTCATGGCCCAGGCGAGATCGCGGCGATCGTCGGCCGTGGCCCCGGACTCTTCGTCCACGTAAGTGCGATAGACGGGGAAGCAGGCGACGATCTCGCGGATGGCCCGGCGCAGCACATTCCAGGTGAAATCCGCGGTTTCGGGACGCTCGTAAGCGACGCGCGCGGCTTCGCGGGCGAGAACGTTCAGCTCGCTCGCCATTTCGTTCGCCATGATGCGCAGTTTGCACTCGTGAACGGTATCGGCAAACGGCGTCCGCTCGCCGGTGAATTCGGAATAGTAGAGCGTCAGATCTTTTTCGGAACCCGGATCGATCAGCAGTCCGAGTACAAGGTTAAGGAATTCGTACCCGGTTGTTCCCGCGACCGGCCAGTCTTCGCGCAGGCTTTCGTGGTGCGCCAGAATCTTCTCCACCACGAGGTAGAAGGAATCACCGCCGGCGGCGCGGAGCTTTCGCAGATAGGTTTTGGGATCGAGAAGACCGTCGATATGGTCGATGCGCAGGCCGTTCAGCTTGCCTTCGCGCAGCAGACGCAGCACCAGTTCGTGGGCATGGTCGAAGACGTCCGGCAGTTCCATACGCAGGCCGGCGAGTTCGTTGTTGTCGAAAAAGCGCCGGTAATTGATATCGTCGCCGGCCACACGGAAATGGGCGACGCGCCAATGCTGGTCCTGAATCAGCTGATGCAGGTTCGTCCAGCTCTCTTTCACGCCCGGGGTTCCGTTGAAGCGGTTGACCGCGCCTGCAATCGCATCGCTCACGTCGGGCCGCTCGCGGGCCGCGCGGGCCAAGCCGGA
>JASHSD010000060.1 GCA_030036985.1 Bryobacteraceae bacterium | reverse complement strand
TCGCCCGATTGCACGGGCGCGCCGGACTCATAGAAAAACGTTATGGGCACCTGGAGAAGGTTGCAGATTGCCAGCAGCCTCCCGGCGCTGACGCGGTTTGCGCCTTTCTCGTATTTCTGGACCTGCTGGAAGCTGACCCCAATCCCTTGCGCGAGTTGCTGTTGCGAAAGCCCGCATTCGAGGCGGCGCGCGCGGATACGGCGGCCAACCTCCACATCCCAGGCTTCCGTCCGCCTTGAGGCTGGCCGCTTTCCGGGCATCGCGGACTTGCTCCGATTCCGGGAAGATTAGCCCGGTAGTTGAAGCCGTTATTACGATGCGCCCGTAAGATGTTCCGGAGGCGTTGCTATCAACAGAATTGCCTATACTGTCAAACTGTCAATAATTCCGCGGTAAAGCTTGCGATCATCCGCGACCTGTAGTAGCGTGCCCGCCGACCGATGGCTCGATGAACCCCGCAATCCGGGGCGTTCAGGAGGATTCAACAGAATAGGCAAGACGGTCGCGTCCGGGCGTCGGCCTCCGGCCGGCGTGAGGGGCCACGATGCTCACCGGCGGGAGACCGCCCGGCAGTCTCTATACGAGCGCCGGGCAGCGAAAATATCTGACCCCTGCCGAGCGTGCTCGCTTCCTCGAAGCCGCTTATGCGTCTCCGCGCGCCGATCTGCGAACCCTGTGCCTGACGCTCGCCTATACCGGCTGCCGGATATCCGAGGCGCTGGCGCTCACGGCGGGTTCGATCGAGCGTGACGCCGGATTTATCGCCATCCGGTCGCTCAAGAAGCGCGTAGGCGCCGTCGTGTTCCGCGAGGTTCCGGTGCCGGCCGAACTCTTCGGCATGCTCCAAAAGGCGCACGGGCTTGAAGACCGGAGCGCGTCACTCTGGCCGCTCTCACGCTGCCGCGCTTGGCAGCTCGTCAAAGGGATCATGCGTGAGGCGGGGATCGCGGCAGGTCCGCACGCCACGCCGAGAGGCTTGCGGCACAGTTTCGGCCTGCACGCGATCCGCTCGGGCGTGCCCCTCAACCTGGTGCAGCGCTGGCTCGGTCACGCCAGCATGCACACGACCGCGATCTATTTGCAGGCCATCGGCGACGAGGAGCGCGAGATCGCCGCGCGGATGTGGACCGACTCGCGCCACCCAAAGGCAAAGGCTTCGGTTCGCGATCCGTGAGCCCGTCCGAACATGTCGCGCAGAAGAAGGTTTCCGAAGCGCGGCGCGGCGCCGCTATCGGGCGCAGCACGCACGAGCGACGACACGTGGCCTCCGGCCTATATCAACGACCTCCTTGCGCCCGCGAACGGGCTTCGGCCCCGCCGCCCGCTAGGAGGCCTTGTTCCGGGGTTTCTGGCGGCTAAAGGCACTCAAGGCGTCACGTGATACTTCGACGCCATTTTCGATAGCCGCGAAGAGCTCTTGGCGGTCCCGGATTGATCGCAGGTCTTCACCGGAGGGTATGCAAATTGCGAGGTCGTGCTGCCAGCGGCCGATACCCTTGACCTCAAAGTCGACGCGGACTGGCAACCAGTTATTGTCCGGCCTTTCCGCCAGCACTTCGATCGAGTGGACCCGCTCCACGCACTGAAGCGGGGTGTATCGCCGATTCATGATCCGATCATGGTACGGAATGGCGGTTTGCCTGATCACGTCGAGCTTGAGAAGTTGTTCAAGCCACGGGGAGCCGCGAAACGCATCGAAATATTCCGCTAGGCGCACGCCATAGCCCCTATTGAAGAAACTCTCGCCACGCTGCATTGAAAGGTTTGAGCGAATGGTTTGCGGTAACGCGTCGAGCCCCGACACGACGGCGATCGTCCCGTTCTTGAGAAACGAGTCGTTGGTCTCGGGCGAGATCGCGAAGTCGGTCCCGAGCTGCTGGGCGTCGATGCGCGGAAACGATCGATCGACCGGGCAGCTAACAAGATAACCGTCGTCGGTCTTTCTTACGTTGGGCGGTCCCGTCAGAACGCGACCATCGCCGAGAGCGTTGACGATCACATATCGGTCGCTTTCCTGAGAATCCTGGAAGCGGTCAATGAAGGCGGTCAGGCGGTGAAAGTCGCCCACCACGAAGTGACCTATCCGCAGGCTCCATTGGGATGCCTCGACACCTAGCAGCTCGCCCGTGCAGACCACGTCCGGCCCCAACGCAATCAAATCATCGCTTGTCGCTCCGCCTTCGCGGCGTGCGTGCCGCAGGCTCTCGGCGCAGGCTGTCTCATGATTCCGTCTTATCTCGTGCAGGCGTTCGATCGTATAGGTCGCCTCGTCCCGATCGATCAACGCCGCATGATCCGAGCATAACCAAATGCCGTTGCTGATGTCAGAGCGCTGCTCCGGCGACATAGAGGCGTCGAACCGTTTACTTCCGGGCAATGCTCCACAAATGTGTGCGGCGATGCCGATATTCATTGTCGCCGTGGGAGACTCATCGCTCGGACCGACCGTCGGTCCGTTGCACAGCGAACAGTGATAACCGGCGCGCAGCGCGAGGGCGCGTTTGGTGGCAGGAGAGAACTCGTTGGCGCCTCTGTCTGTCATTATTTCAGCCTACGCTCCTCAAACCTTCGCCGTCGTGGGACGCGTGCGAACTTTTCTCGGAAGGCTTGGGCATAACGCTACCCGATTTTGTCCGATGAGTCCGGTCACCCACTCGATATATCGCGGTGGCACCCTCATGCGGGCATGCTGTAGGGCCGAAAACACGGCGTCGCAAAGTGAAGCGGCGCCCAGTCCACTCTGAACGCCGTCATGAGCGAATAGGTCAACCGTGCAACCGACTCGCGCCTCGGGATGGCGCTGTGCGCAAATCCGGTTCGCCTTGCGCTCATCGATGATCGCGATGGCACCCCTTCCGGAGGCAATAGCGATCGTGGCGGCCTCGCCATCATCCAAAGTGTCCATCGTTTCACCGATCACGAGAGATTCAAAAAGTTGCGACTCCTTTTCGTTCATCTGAACGATTTCCAATAGGCCTTCCTTCGCCAGAGCAGCGATCATTTCATGGTCGCGCCGGCCCGTGCGCCGCCCTTCCTCCAGCTCGCTCACCACCACGTCCGCGACCAGGGTCCGATTGGGAAGCGCTTGCAAAATCGCCGGGGCATGACCGCTTGCATTGAGATTGATAGCGGTGCTCGCATCGATGACGATCGCAACCTTGGAGTCAATCAGGCAGGAGAGCCCCATCGGCCTCGCTCCCTTCTATCTCCAAGCCGTCGAACATCGTCCGCAGTGCGACGCGGTCAACGTGCAGCATGCGCGCAAGCTGGCCTTCGCTTAAAAGCCCGCGCTGCCACGCCTCGCCCGCCAGCAGGCCAAGGCGCAAACTCGTTGGATGATCGGCATCGCGCACATGCGGGTCCGGCTCCGAAAGGTCGCCGAGCACCTGGCGCTCCTGATCGTCCGTGATCCCACCGAATTCGTCGAACCAGCCCCAGGTGCCAGGCTTTGTTAGCCCAAGCTCTTCAAGCCGGCGGACGATTGCCTCCCGTGAAACGCCGAAAGTATGAGCCAGAACGATCACATGACGGCGCGTCAGCTTTGACGAGCCGGCAGTGACATCCTTAAATTTTTGCATCACTGCGCGAGGTGGCGTCAGAAAAGCTTGCGCGAAAGCAGTCGCGTATCGTTCCGCGCGCGAATTCTCCCGATGCCCGCCGTCGAGAATTTCGGCTTCGCGGCGCGTCGAGACCAAATGAGCTATTTCATGCGCCGCCGTTTGCGTACGACGATCCCGCCGATGATTTGCGTTCAGGAGAACGCAGGCCCCGAGCGCATCATCGAACGCGAAGAGCCCCGAAATCCGCGCATCGATCCGGCGAACGTAAACGCGCACGCCCAATTCCATTTCCAAAAGCGTCACGATGTCCCGTATGGGCCTGAGGCCCAAGCCGAGCCACTGCCGCAACTCATGGGCGTTTTGCTCCGCCTGGGCGCGAACATCGCCGGGAAGCACGGGCCGCTCCGGCGGATAGTTCCGGATTCGCTTTACGCCGAGAAGATTTTCCAGCTCGACTTCAGCTTTGGCCAGTTCGGACAATAATTGCGTCGCGTGTTCGATCGCATCGTCGAGCTGTATCGCAAGCTTCCGGAATTGCGGCGATAAATCGACCTGAAGCGCCTCCTTCCGGAGAAGTGCATTAATGGAAGTGCCGTAGAGCTTCGCGAGCTTTTGCAGCTCGGCCATTCGCACGCGCCTCTGGCCCTGTTCGATGGCGACGAGCGTCGTACGCGCGATGTCGACCGCCGCCGCGGCCGCGGCCTGCTTCAATTTGGCGGCTTCGCGCGCGACGCGCAGCCGTTCCCCGACTTCAGCCGGGGACATTTCTTCAAGCGGCGAGGTCATGCTGCGCGCTCGGTCCACTTGGCTACGAATGAGTCAGGTCCGAGATATTCCATGAACGCGTGCCACTCCTTCTCGTGCTGGTCGAGTAATTTGTTGATATTCCCGCGGATGTCGGCCTGTTGCACTTTGAAGGCGCGCGCGATCTGATACGCGCTCACGTCGAGCCTGTGCTCATGAAGCCGTGAACGCCGGAGACTCGCGAGATGATCGAGAT
>JASHSD010000709.1 GCA_030036985.1 Bryobacteraceae bacterium | reverse complement strand
CCTCATGCCGGTAGTTTTTTGGGAGGCGGTCCCCCCGACCGCGGCGGACGCCGCCCATTCTTGAAAAGAGCCCGCCTGGCCGGCGAGGGACCGCATTGATTTTACAGGCCGGTCTGCAGACCGGCGGCATCGGAGCCGTACAAATCAGGCCGCCTGCGGCTTCAGCACGACTTTGATGCACTTGTCGTCTTTATCGTGGAAGGTGCTGTAGCCTTTGGCGGCGTCCTGCAACGCCAACCGGTGTGTGATGACGAAGCTCGGGTCGATCTTGCCTTTCAGGATGTAGTCCAGAAGCCGCGGAAGATAGCGGTGAACATTCGTCTGGCCCATCTTCAGCGTCAGCCCTTTGGCAAACGCGGCTCCGAGCGGAAATTTGTCCAGGAAACCGCCATATACGCCGGGGATGGAAACCGTTCCCCCCTTCGCACATGCCTGAATGGCGGAACGCAGGGCGTGTGACCGGTCTGTCTCCAACATCACCGCGGTCTTCACCCGGTCATAGATGGCACCGAGAGTTGCGCCATGAGCTTCCATCCCGACGCAGTCGATACAGTGTTCGGGACCGCGGCCATGCGTCATCTGCCGAACCTTCGCCTGAAGATCGTTTTCGCCATCGTCAAGCGTCTCGGCACCGGCCGCGCGAGCCATTTGGAGGCGCTCCGCAATGTTGTCCAGAGCAATCACGCGTCCGGCGCCCAGCAGAAACGCGCTGCGGATGGCGAACTGGCCGACGGGTCCGCATCCCCAAACCGCAACGGTCTGCCCCGGCTCGATGCCGCAGTTTTCCGCAGCCATGAAGCCTGTGGGGAAAATGTCGGTGAGAAACAAAACCTGCTCGTCCGTGAGCTCATCGGGAACTTTGAAGGCGCCGAAGTCGGCGCAGGGCACGCGGACGTATTCGGCCTGTCCTCCGGGGTAGCCGCCGTAGAGATGCGAATAACCGAACAAACCGGCGGCGGGTTGTCCATAGAGGACTCTCATCTTGTCGGCGTTCGGGTTGGTGTTATCGCAGAGCGCCGTGAGTTGCTTCTGACAGTAATGGCAATGCCCGCAGGCGATCTGAAAGGGAATGACGACGCGGTCTCCCTTTCTGAGGCCGTTCTCTTTCCCGACTTCCTCCACGATGCCCATGAATTCGTGGCCGAGGATATCGCCTTCCTCCATCGTGGGAATGACGCCGTCGTAGATGTGCAGGTCGGAGCCGCAGATCGCAGTCGTTGTGACGCGAAGGATGGCGTCTCGGGTGTCCAGAATTACGGGGTCGGGGACGTTATCTACGCGAATATCGTGTTTGCCGTGCCAGCGTGCCGCTTTCATGACCGCAGCGGCTACACGCCGCCCGCCAGTAGCGGGATCGATACCGCGCATTGGCGTGGATGTGCGGTTGGAAGGACGCGTGCTCGCGTAAGTCGCCGTGCGCATGCGCGCTCCTAAGCTGGCGATTCTTGCTTTCACCGTTGTGGCCACCGTTTCCTGCCAACGCGAAAAGCGCAATCTTCGTCCTGCTCCCGCGCAACTGGTGGTGTTTGGCGACGCGGCGCGCGAGAGCCAACTTCAGCCTGGCGGAGCCGGGACCGAACCGCACACTTCCAATCCTTCGGAAGGAAACGCTTTCGATATCTCGCAGGGCGAGCGCCTCTATAACTGGTACAACTGCTCCGGCTGCCACTTCAACGGCGGCGGAGGCATCGGACCGCCGCTGATCAAAGATGTCTGGATCTACGGCAACGAGCCCGCGAATCTGTTCGACATGATCGTGAAGGGCCGTCCCAACGGCATGCCCGCGTGGGGAGGAAAGATTCCGGAATATCCGGTCTGGCAGCTGATGGCCTGGATTCGCGCCATGAATCATCTGGAGCCGCGGTCCGCAACGCCGGAGCGCGCGGACACGATCGAGCAGGAATCTGGCACGATCCTCAGCCAACCACAAGAGGCCAATCGATGAGTGTGCAGTCGGCGCTCGATCCCGCCGGCGCGCACGCACGGACGATATTGGAACTGCTCTGGTTTTTCGTTATTCCGTTCACCATCATATTCGCGATTGTCATCGCGCTGGCGCTCCTGTCGATCGCACGCAGGCATCGCGGCATTAACCAGGAACCGCTGGAGGCCTCGCACCGCCCCTCGCCCGAAACGGAAAAACGGCTGGCCCGCACCGTCGGCGGCGCAATGATTCTCACCGTGCTGATCCTGCTCAGCCTGATTGTGGCAAGCGTTTCCGCAGGCAAGGCGATTTCGGGAAAATCCGCGCCGAACAATCCGCTGGTGGTCGAAATCACGGCCAGCCAATGGTGGTGGAGCGTCCGTTATGTGAACGACGACGCTTCGCGGATTGTCGTCACCGCGAATGAGATCCACATTCCGGTCGGCAGACCCGTGCTGATGCGCGGTACGTCGCTCGATGTGATCCATAGTTTCTGGGTGCCGAATCTGCAGGGCAAGCGCGATCTGATCCCCTCGCGTATAACGACCGAGTGGTTCGAGGCAGACAAGCTCGGGAGTATCGCGGGCAATGCGCCGAGTTCTGCGGACTACAGCATGCACACATGGCGCTCTGGGTGATCGCGGAACCGGAGGACAAGTTCAACGACTGGATGAAGGCGCAGCTTAAGCCCGCGGCCGATCCGGCCACACCGTCCGAGCAGCGCGGCCGGCAGGCTTTCCTGAGCAGCGCCTGCGTGCTCTGTCACACCATTCGCGGCACGGAAGCAAACGGTCAGGTGGCGCCGGACCTCACGCATCTCGCCAGCCGCATGACAATCGCGGCGGGAACACTGGTGAACAACCGCGGAAACCTGGCCGGCTGGATCACCGACCCGCAGGCGATCAAGCCCGGCAATAATATGGCGACGGTCCCGCTGCGCTCGGAAGATCTTCCACCGCTGCTCGATTATCTGGAGAACCTCAAATGAGTTCGACGACGGCGCCCCCGCCGACTACGCCCGAACTGAGCGAGCCCGATCTGCACGAACCGCTTCGGCGCGCCTGGCATGAACCGGGCGGCTTCTTCGGCTGGTTCCAGGCAACAACGCATCAGGCGATCGGAATGCAGTATATCGTCACCGCGTTCATCTTTCTCCTGTGCGGCGGCATGGAGGCGCTGTTGATGCGGCTGCAACTCGCGCGTCCGGACAATGCGCTTCTCGGACCCCGCTCGCTACAACCAGATCTTCACCATGCACGGCACCACGATGATGTTCCTTTTCGCGGTGCCCGTGATGGAAGGTATGGGCGTTTGGCTCGTTCCGCTGATGCTGGGGACGCGCAATGTGGCGTTTCCGCGGCTCAACGCATTCGGGTACTGGATGTACCTTGCCGTCGGGCTGCTGCTGTATGGCGCCGCGTTCACCGGCACGATGCCCGATGCCGGATGGTTCGCTTACACGCCGCTTTCCGGACCGCAGTACTCGGCCGGAAAAGGAGTCGACGTGTGGGCGCAGATGATTACGTTCACGGAAATTTCCGCCATGTGCGTCGCGGTGGAATTGATTGTCACGATCGCGCGCATGCGCGCGCCGGGGATGACGCTCAACCGCATTCCGCTGTTCTGCTGGTCGATGCTCGTGCAATCGTTCATGGTGATTTTCGCCATGCCGGCCGTCATGATCGCGAGTACCGTGATGCTGCTCAACGATCGCACTATCGGCACGCATTTCGTGAATCCGGCGGAAGGCGGCGACCCGCTGCTCTACCAGCACATCTTCTGGTTCTTCGGCCATCCCGAGGTCTACATCATCTTCATTCCCGCGCTGGGGATGGTCTCTGCGATTCTCGAAGCGCATTCGCGCCGCCGGATTTTCGGCTATACGGCAATGCTCCTTTCCCTCGCCGGGGCCGCGTTTATCGCGTTCGGACTCTGGGTGCATCAACATGTTCGCCACCGGCCTGCCGCAGATCGGCGAAGCTTATTTCACCGCCGCCAGCATGATGATCGGGATCACCAGCGGCATTCAGATCTTCTGCTGGCTTGCCACCATGTGGACCGGCCGCCTGCGCCTCACCACGGCCACGCACTTCGTATTCGGCTTCATCTTCATATTTGTTGCGGGCGGACTCACCGGGCTGATGCTGGCGTCGATCCCGCTCGACTTGCAGAGCCACGATACCTACTTCGTGGTCGCCCATCTTCACTATGTGCTGATCGGCGGCGCGTTGTTCCCGCTCTTCGGCGGTTTCCATTTCTGGTTTCCAAAATTCACCGGGCGCATGATCGACGAGCGTCTCGGAAAAATCTCCTTCTGGCTTCTTTTCGTTGGATTCAACACGACCTTCTTTCCCATGCACCTGCTGGGTCTCCACGGAATGACGCGCCGTATCTACACCTATTCGCCTGAGCTCGGCTGGGGCAACGCGAATCTGACGGCTACTATCGGCGCCTTCACTATTGCTATCGGTGGCATAGTATTCATCGCCAATGTGCTGCGCAGCCGGCGCAGCGGCCCCATCGCGGGGGCCGATCCGTGGGATGCGGCCACACTGGAATGGGCAGCGGCCTCGCCTCCCCGGCCTTACAACTTCGCACTGCTGCCGACGGTCACCAGTGGCGCGCCAATGTGGACTCCGCCTGAAGACCGCGGCGTTGTCACGGGCATGCGTCCGGACCGCCGGGAAGTGCTGGTGACAACCCTGACAGAAGCGCAGCCGACGCAGCGCATGGTGTTGCCCGGACCAACGCCCTGGCCGTTCCTCGCGGCGTTCGGATTCACCATTGGCCTGTACGGTTCGGTCTTCGCGTTCTCTTGGCATTACATTGCCGCGGCGCTGGGAATGATCGGACTCATCGGCTGGTTTTGGCCTCGGCGGCCGCTGGAGATCGAACCGTGACGCCGGTCCGCACCCTCGACGTCACCGGTCTGCCGATGTATGAAATCTCCAGCCGCGCCCCGCTGTGGTGGGGACAACTGCTGCTCTGCGTGATCGAGGGCAGCGTGTTTTCCATCCTGATCGCGATGTATTTCTATCTGCGGCTCAGTGTGGACGTGTGGCCACCCACGCGCGTTCAGCTGCTGCACACCGGCCTTCCCACGCTTGCGCTCATTCCTCTCCTTCTGAGCGCGGGCGGATCCTATATCGCGAGCGAGGCCGCGAAGAAGAACAGCCGTGTCGGGATGCTGGTCGGCTTGGGCTCGAATTTGGGGCTGGCGCTGGTTTTCCTCTCTTTTCGGTTCGTCGAATGGCGCACGTTCAACTTTACCTGGGCAAGCGACATTCACGGCACTCTCGTCTGGAGCATTTTGTTCCTGCATACATTCGATGTGGCTGCCGACCTGATCATGACGCTGGTGCTCGTGGTCATTGTCGCCATCGGGCGCTATGGACCGAAGCAGCGCATCGGGGTTCACGTGGACAGCGTGGTCTGGTACTTTCTGGTCCTGATCTGGCTGCCCCTCTACGTCGTCCTTTACTGGGGACCGCGGCTGGTGGGGGGCGCATGAGTGGACCGCTCGTAGAGTGGGGCATCGTCATCGCCGCGCCGGTTATCTGGTTCGTGAGCATGCTGGCGGGTTTCGCCGTGGCGCCACTCACATGCCCGCGGCAGCCGAACGGATTGCTTCTGCTGATTTCGGTTATCGCGTTCCTGCTGGTGGCGTGCGCCTGCTTCGTGGGACGCCTGCGCTGGAAACGGAGCGGAGGATGGATTGCCATCCTCGGCACGATTCTGAGCGCCGGATTCCTTCTGGTAATCGTGGCGCAGGCGATTCCGTCGCTGATGCTTCAGGGGTGCCAGTGATCGTTGGCCCGCAACACCTCTGGAGGGAGTGGGAATTCGACCCGGGCGTCGTCATTCCTCTCGCCGTCGTCGCAATTCTCCATGCGCGCGGGGCGCGCCCGGTGCGCGGTGTCGGATGGCAGCCCATTACGTTTTTCTGGTCCGGCTGGGCTCTGCTTGCACTGGCGCTGATTTCGCCGCTGCATCCGCTGGGAGAGTCTCTGTTTTCCGCGCACATGGCGCAGCATGAGATTTTCATGCTCGCTGCAGCCCCGCTGATGGCGCTCTCACGCCCACTCGCGCCAATACTGCGCGGAATGCCATTCGGCTGGCGTATCGCCCTCGGTCGCCTGTCCAAAACACGGGCGATTCAAGCCTTCTGGCGCGGAATAACCCGGCCCTTCGCCGCCTGGTGGATTCACGCGGCGGCTCTCAGGATCTGGCACGCCCCACGTTTCTTTCAGGCCACGCTCACCAGCGACTGGATTCACGCCTTTCAGCACGCGAGCTTTTTCTTTTCGGGCCTCCTCTTCTGGTGGTCGCTGTTTTGGGTGCACAATCGCGATTCGTATGGCAGCGGTATCGTCTACATCTTCACTACGGCGATCCACACCAGTATCCTTGGCGCGCTTCTCACTCTGACGTCGCGGCTCTGGTATCCGGCCTATGCAACCACAACCCAGGCGTGGGGATTCACACCGCTCGAAGACCAGCAGCTGGGCGGCGGCCTGATTATGTGGATACCCGCCGGACTGGTTTATCTCGGGGTGGGCTTGAAACAGTTGGCGGACTGGCTGCGGGAAAGCGAGCGTGCGAGTGAAACGCGATATGCATAGCGTAACGACGGCCCTCGCGCTTCTGTTTGCGGCGCTGTGCACGGCGGGATGCAGCGCGAACGCGAGGCAACTCGCGGCCATCGACACGGGCGGGAGCGTGTCGTCCGGCAGGGCTGCGGTGGCGCGTTATGGCTGTGGCGCGTGTCATACGATCCCGGGCGTCGCCGGAGCGCGCGGACTTGTGGGTCCGCCGCTCACCGGCATCGGCAAAAGATATTACATCGCGGGCGAATTGCCCAACACTCTGGAAAACCTCACCCATTGGATTCGTCATCCCAAGTCTGTGAACGAAAAGACTCTGATGCCGGAGCTTGGCGTGACAGGCAAGGACGCGACGGACATCGCAGCCTTTCTCTATTCGCTGAAATAAACAAAGGAGCACAGCTTGATTACGCTCGCAGACGCACGAACAATGATCTCCGCCGCGGAGACGAAAACCTCGGCCTGGATTGGAAGAGTCGATATAGCGATCGACAACGCGTGGACGGCGCGCGCATTCGAGATCTCGACCGAAGAACTGGCAGAGCTGAGTCAGTCGGGCGATCAGTTCTTCGGAATTCACGCGTCAAATCGGGGCCGCATGATGATTTTCGCCGGCGGCGCTTTTCTTGAGGGGGCGACCAGGTCGCCGAAGCGGGCGCACAGGCGTTCTGAGCGCACATGAGGCTGTTGGCAGGAATCGGCGGCGGGTTGTTGGTTCTGCTGGTGCTGACCTATGCATTCAGCACGATCGTTCTCGCGCGCCGGACACGGCATTCTTTCCGGATCACGCGCGCATTTTATGCACTCACATGGCGGGCATATGCAGCAATTGCCCGCCGGATCCGTTCCGGGCGAAAGCGGGAAAACGTCCTCAGCGTTTACGGGCCGTTATCGCTGCTTTTGATTCTGGGGCTGTGGGCAATCGGACTTATCGTGGGCTTTGCCCTGGTGCAGTGGTCCGCGAACATGCGGCTCGGGCGGGGC
>JASHSD010000059.1 GCA_030036985.1 Bryobacteraceae bacterium | reverse complement strand
GGAAGATGCTGAAGCATCTGCATCGAGCCGGAATCGGCAGAACCATTCACGCAGCCGTCAATGCCGGGTTGGAGATTGATTCTGAGGGACTCGGCGCTCTTCTGGATCAGCTGAACATAGCGCTGGAGGAGTCGCCGGCGCCCGAATACGAGTGGAAACGGCTGGTCGATGTACTCGGGCCGGATCTGCTGGCGCGCCTCGTCGGGATCTCTCTCATCAGCCTGCGGCGGTATCACAAGGCCGCGCGCTCCACGCCTGACGCCATCGCCGCACGACTGCACTTTCTCAGCATGGTTGTCGGCGATCTCAACGGCGCGTACAACGAAATGGGCGTGCGTCAATGGTTCGACCGCAAACGCGCGCAGCTGGATGGCCGCGCGCCGGCCGAGTTTCTGAGAAACAACTGGACTCCGGATGCGCCGGGACCTCGCCGCGTGCGGGAACTGGCGCGGGCGCTGACAGCCTCGCCCGCGGTGTAGCTCTCGATCGATGATCCTCTATCGCCACGCGGATCCGCGTTTTCCATTTCTGCAGGAGAGCGCGGATCAGCCTGCCGCGCGTTGGCACAGCGAAGGCGATGGCCCTGTCCAGTACTTCGCGGACACGCCCGATGGGGCGTGGGCGGAATTCCTGCGGCACGAAGGCATCACCGAAGAGGATGAACTGGAGAACGTCCGCAGGGCGCTGTGGGCTGTGGACGTTCCCGATGACCCGCGTGTGGCGGAGCCTGCGCTGCCGCGGCGGATTCTGACAGGAGATCTCGACAGCTATGAAGCCTGTCAGGCCGAAGCCAGGCGATTGCGCGGTCGAGGCGCGAGCGGAATCAAAACGCTTTCGGCCGCATTGATTGCCGGCGGCGCCGCCGGATGGAGCGTCAACGGCGGATTGCAGCGAGCGGCGAAGCGCGATGGATTTGTCATCGCCCTTTTCGGCGCGCGTCCGGATCTGGTCGGATGGGCGGCCGCGGCTGTCGGCCGACCGCGGCCCGATCTGCTCAAAGGTGTCCGCCATTTCGGTGGAGTTTTGTGAGCCCATGGGTTGTGGCCGGCCCAGGCAACGCGGATTGCCATTTTGTGGGGCCAGCGCTTCGGCGCTGCAGCCGCCCTTCCGGGCGGCCTGGAGTCACGCAAATCCGAGGGTTATGATTGATCTCGGGCCGGGCAGAAGCCCGGCCGCAGGCCCGAAGGCCTGACCCCACAAAACTACAGAATTTCTTCCGACCAGCTCTCCAGCACTGATTTCACCTTCGCTGTGTACTGATCGCCCAGCGCGCCGTCGATCAGGCGGTGATCGAACGTCAACGCGAGGTAGCACTGCGAACGGATGGCAATGGCATCGTCGATCACAACCGGAACCTTCTCCACGCTGCCGACGCCCAGAATCGCGACCTGCGGCTGGTTGATGATCGGTGTGGCGAAGACGCTGCCGAAACTGCCGAAGTTGGTGATCGAGAATGTCCCGCCCTGGATTTCGTCGGGCTTCAACTGGCGCGCACGGGCGCGCGAGGCGAGGTCCACGATGGCGCGCTGTAGGCCGAGGACGTTCTTCTCGTCGGCGTTGCGAATCACCGGGACGATGAGACCGTTCTCCAGCGCCACCGCGATGCCGAGATTGATTTCGTTGTGATAGATGATGTTCGTACCGTCGATTGAGGCGTTAACGATCGGGAAGGCGCGCAGCGCTTCCACCGCGGCCCGCGCCACGAACGGCAGGAACGTGAGCGACATGCCGTAGCGGGCGGCGAAATCTTCTTTGTGCTTCGCCCGCATTCTTGCCACGCGGGTCATATCGACGCGATGCACGGTGGTGACATGCGCCGAGACGCGCTTGCTCATCACCATGTGCTCGGCGATTTTGATGCGCATGTTGCTCATCGGCTTGATGCGCGATTTGGCAGTAGGTTGAGCCTGGCCGACGGGAACGGCGGGGGCTTGCGGAGCCGGCGCTTGAACGGGAACCGGCGGCGTGTAAACCGGAGCCGCGGACTGATTTGCGTACGCCTCCAGATCTTCCTTGGTGATGCGGCCGCCGGCGCCGGTTCCGTTGACTTTGGACAGATCGATGTTCTTCTCGCGCGCGATGCGGCGGACGAGCGGCGAGAGCGGTCCGGTTGGTTCTTTGACCTCCGCGACAACTGGCGCTGCGACAACCGGTGGCGCGGCGGGCGCCGGCGGAGGCGGCGCGGCCGCGGCGGGTTTGGGTTGTTCCTTGGGCGGGGCTTGGGTGGGTGCAGCAGGCGCGGCCGGAGCCGACGTGGCCGATGCCGCACCGTTGCCTTCCGTTATTCGCGCTACGATCGCGTTCACCTGAACGGTCTGTCCTTCCTGCACCAGCAGTTCGCCCAAAGTGCCGGCCGCGGGCGAAGGAATTTCCGTGTCCACTTTGTCGGTCGAAATTTCGAACAACGGCTCATCGCGTTCCACCTTGTCGCCGGGCTTTTTGAGCCACTTGGTCAGGGTTCCTTCGACGATGCTTTCGCCCATCTGGGGCATCACGACGTCTGTCATCTGATCTCCTCGGCGCACGCTCAGTGCGCAAAACTCAGCGCAGGCTCGGCCTGCATTTCAAATTCGAAGACTTCTCCGAAGCGCCGGACGAGGGCGTTTTTCACATCCTCGGCGTCGGCCCCCACGCCCAGCTTCTCCATGGATGTCACCGGCTTCGTCAAACCGCAGGGCACGATGTAATCGAAATAACGCAGGTCGGTGGTCACATTCAACGCCCAGCCGTGCGTCGAAACCCAGCGGCTCAGATGAACGCCGATGGCCGCGATCTTGGCCTCGGCGCCGGCCGCGCCCACCCATACTCCGGTCAACTTCTCCACGCGCTTCGCTTCAATGCGGAAGTCGGCGAGAGCATCGATGAGAACCTGCTCGATGCCGCGGACGAATGCGCCCACGTCGCGCTTCCACTCCCTCAGATCCATGATCGGATATGCCACGATTTGGCCGGGACCGTGGTAAGTGACATCGCCGCCGCGATCGGTCTCGTACAGTTCGATTCCGGCCCGCCGCAGCATCTCGGGCGACGCCAGCAGATTGTGTTCATGGCCGTTGCGGCCGATGGTCACCACGTGCGGATGTTCGACGAACAGGAGATGGTCGACGCCCAAGCCCCGTTTGCGCTCGTCTGCCAATTCGTGCTGGATTTCGAGGGCGTCGGTGTAGGCCCTGCGCCCGAGATCCCGCACGATGCATTGCCGGGTCATGAGAGACAGGACACTCCCTTGCGGTCGCGGCTCGGAATAACGCGGGTCGGTAGCGCAACGGCGTGGTTGGCGCGATTAAACATTAATCGCCAGGCCATACACGTTGTTGAATGCCTCGCCGACCGCTTCGTAAATGGTCGGGTGCGCATGGATCGTGTGCATCAGCGTCTCGACGGTCGCTTCGGCTTCCATCGCGGCCACCGCTTCCGAAATCAACTCGTACGCCTGCGGGCCGATGATGTGCACGCCGAGAATTTCGCCGTAGGTTTCGTCCGCCACGACTTTGACGAAGCCATCGTGCAACCCCAGAATCGTCGCCTTGCTGTTCGCCGCGAACGGGAATTTGCCGACCTTCACCTTATAACCGGCGGCTCTGGCCTGTGCTTCCGTCAAGCCGACGCTGCCGATCCCGGGCTCCGTATAAGTCGCGCCTGGGATGTGATTGCGATTGACCGGAGTGGCCGGTTTGCCCGCGATCTTCGCCACCGCGACCATCCCCTGCATCGACGCCACATGCGCCAGCTGCGGGGTTCCGGCGACCACATCGCCGATCGCGTAAATTCCCGGCTCGGCCGTCTGCTGGTAGGGGTCGACTTTGATGAATCCGCGATCGACCTCAACCTTGGTGTTCTCCAGACCAATGTTGGCCGTGTTCGGCGAGCGCCCGATCGCCACCAGAAGCTTCTCGGCTTCGACGCTCTCCACCTTGCCGTTCGCGAGCGTGACCTTCATCTTCACGCCGTTGGGGGTCTTCTCGACGTTCTCGCATTTCGCCCCGGTCTCGACGCGGATCTTCGCTTTTCTGAACACGCGCTCGAGTTCCTTCGAAACCTCCTCGTCCTCCACCGGAACCAGCCGCGGCAGCATTTCGAAAATGCTCACCTGCGAACCGAAACGCTGGAACATGGAGGCGAACTCGACGCCCACCGCGCCCGCGCCGATGATCATCAGCGACTTCGGCACCTGCGTCAGGTTCAGGATTTCGATGTTGGTCAGGATGGTCTCGGCGTCCGGCTTGAGTCCGGGGAGCATGCGGGCTTCGGAGCCGGTCGCGATCAGAATGTTTTTGGTTTCGAGCGTCTGAGCGCCCTTGTCGCTCGTCACTTCGATGTGAAAGCCGCCCGGGCCGCGGCCCTTGATTTTGCCGTAGCCGGGAATCCAATCGACCTTGTTCTTCTTCATCAGAAACTCGACGCCCTTGGCGTGTTTCTGCACGATGGCGTTCTTGCGGTCGATCACCTTCGGGTAATTCAGAACGGGCTTCTCGATGGTGATGCCCTCGTCCGCGGAATGGTTGGCGAAACTCCACAATTCGGCGGTGTGAAGCAGCGCCTTGGTCGGGATGCACCCGACGTGCAGACAGGTGCCGCCGAGCTTGGCATCCTTTTCGATAATCGCGGTTTTCAGGCCATACTGGCCCGCGCGCACCGCTGCCGAGTAGCCGCCGGGGCCGCTACCGATCACAATCAAATCGTATGTCACGTAACTCCATTCTACATGGCGCGTCGATATAATCCAGGAAGGGGAATGACGCGCATCTATTTGGTTTTATTGCTGTTCGCTGCCATTTTGCCGGGCCAGACGCAACGCCCGAAAACCGTGGCCGGGGATTTCCCCATAGATTCGATTACGATCGAAGGCAGCCGGATTCCGGCGTCCGCGATTATCCAGGCGGCGGGCCTGAAACAGGGCCAGATCGGAAACAACGCGGTCTTCGACGCGGCGCGGGATCGGCTGTTGGCGACCGGGTAT
>JASHSD010000708.1 GCA_030036985.1 Bryobacteraceae bacterium | reverse complement strand
GCTCTCCGGATCGACCATCACCTTCGTTCCGGGCGCCACACCGCAGCCGGGCGACACGCTGACCGCTTCCTATCGCGTCGATACTTCCGCATCGAGCGACATCAGCCCCTTCAACACTTCGGGAGGCAGCGGGAATCCGCTGCATACCACGGCTGCGCAGGTGATCTGCAGCGCGGTCGGAACCAGCACCAGCGCCACTACGTGGACGCAGCTCGGCGGCTGCGATATCCCTGCCGCGGGATTGAATCCCGGAGACCGCATCGAGCTGCGGTTCGGCTTCGCGCATTCGGGAACCACGTCGGGGTTCAGCTTCAAGGTGAACTGGGGCAGTTCGACGATTCTCGCCCGCGCCGGTTCGGCGCAGGATGCCGCAATCGTGGGCCAGGCGGAGGCCGGGATCACGGCATCCGGAGCCCAGGTGAGCGTGCAAAGCTGGGGCACGGTTCTGACCTTTCTGCCCGGCATATCGACCGCGCCGTCGCAACAGGGCCTTGAGGTCACGTTCAACGCCGCGCTCGCCGCGACCGGATCGGACAGCGTCTCGCTGAGCAACTTCACGGTGCTACGCTATCCCGCGAATTAGGTTCGGCTGGACCTTATTCCAGCGCGAAGACCCAGACGGCGCCGCCCTCCGGCACTTCCGGATATTCTCCCGGAAACAGCCGATCGAGCGTGCTTTCCATACCCCGCGAATCGCCGCCCCAGCCCGACAGCACGGCGATGTACTGCTTGCCGTCGAGCGTGAACGTGGTCGGCGGGGCCAGAATGCCCGAGTTGGTCGGGAACTCCCAAAGCAGTTTGCCGTTGGTCGCGTCGAAGGCGTGGATCCTGCGATCATTGGTGCCTCCGGTGAACACGAGACCGCCGCCGGTCGCCAGCATCGCGCCCCAATTCGGGGTCCTGGAATAGTTGTGAGTCCATACCTTCTTACCGGTGTCGACATTCCATGCCTGCACTTCGCCCACGTGGTCCGAACCGGGCACGACCGCGGAAGATCCCATTCTTACCGCCGTGAAACCACGGCCGGGCGTGTAGACCGGATCGTCCGTACCTTCATGCGATCCGCAGAGATTGTCGTTCGCGGGGATATAAATCATTCGCGTTTTCGGACTATACGCAATCGGAGGCCAGTTCTTGCCGCCATGCGAATTGGGACAGAAAGGGGCGTTCTTGTCGGTGCCGGGTTTATGCGCGGGATCGACGGTCGGTCTGCCGGTCTCGGGATTGAGACTCGTGTACACGTTCTGGTAAACGAACGGCTTGCCTTCGACAAAATGGATGCGTCCACCGCTGCTCGCATCGCCGCGATCGAGGAACCAGAGATAGCCGTCGCGGCCAACATCGATCAGGCCTTTGATAATGCGCCCGCCGCGTCTGTAATCCACGAGAATCGGCGGCGAGACCTCATCCCAATCCCAGGATTCGTTCGGATCGTACTGGAAATGGCCCTTGATGGCGCCTGTGGCCACATCGATCGCGAGCGTGGAAGAAATGTAGAGATCGTCGCCCGGCCGCTGGTCGCCCATCCAGGGACCGCCGTTACCGGTTCCCCAATAGGCGATATTCGTTGCGGGGTCGTAGTTGCCCGTGACCCAAACCGGCCCGCCGCCGGTTTTCCATTGATCGCCCTTTGGCCAGGTTTCGCTGCCGGGTTCGCCGGGCGCGGGAATTGTGTAGGCGCGCCAGTCCTGCTTGCCCGTCTCGGGATCATACGCCGCCACGAAACCGCGAATACCGAACTCACCGCCCGAAGCGCCAACCATCACCTTGCCGCCCGCGATCAGCGGCGCCATCGTAATGTAGTAGGCGGATTTGTTGTCAGCCACCGGCTTGGTCCAGACTTCCTTGCCGGTCTTCGCATCGAGGCAGGTCAGAATGGCGGTGCCGGTGGCGAAGTAAACCTTATCGCCGTAGAGCGCCACGCCGCGGTTGGTGTCGTGCGGAACGATAGCGGTCGCGGCCCTCGCCTTGTGGTATCGCCAAAGAAGATTGCCGCTGCGAACGTCGATCGCGATCACCTGATCGTTCGGAGTCGAGATGAACATCACGCCGTTATTGACGATCGGCGCGGCTTCGTGGACCTTCGGCTCACCGGTGGAGAACACCCACACCGGCCGGAGTTTGGCGACGTTGCCGGGCTTGATCTGATCCAGCGGACTGTAGCCCCAGCCGTCGTACGTGCGGCGGATCATCAGCCAATTGCTGTCCTCGGGATGCAGCAGGCGCTCGGCTGTCACCGGCTGGTAATTCTGAAGCACCGCGGGCATGGGCGCGGGCGGCGCCGGAGGCTGCCTTCCCTGGCCAAAAACCACTCCCGCGGACGCCAGAACAATAAGACAGAAGTTCCCGATACGCGACATAGACGTGTCTCCCCGTTCAAAAACGAAATGTCATCATATCCGATTCGCGCGAGGGCGAATCGAGGCCGGGGGTTAGGACGTGTCACCGAATAACCAATCCGTTTGCGAAAACCGCTTGCTTGCGCGCGCGGCTCGGAACGGGCTTCTGAGCCACGACCGAATTACCGGCGCGCTTCGACTACGGTTTCATGGGCGCGCTTCATGCGGAACGCGGGGCTGTTTACGATGCCCATCACGATCGAGGAGAAGCGATAGTCGTTTTTCGCAGAGTCGCGGGTGATCTGACGGACCACCGGCATGTCGTAATATTCGATGCCGCGGCCAAGCGCATAGGTCATCAGCTTTTCGGTCAGGGTGCTGACAAAGCGCTCCGGACGCTTCAGCAGCGCCGCTCGCAGATCCTGAATGCCGTTGATCTTCGTGCCGTCGGCGAGTTGGCCGGTAGCGTCGATGGGCAGGCCGTTTTCATTCGTGCGCCATTTGCCGACGGCGTCGAAGTTATCGAGCGAGAAGCCGAGCGGGTCCATCACCCGGTGGCACGTCGCGCAGGCCGGGTTCTTGCGATGTTCTTCCAGTCGTTCACGTACCGTCGTGACCTTGCCGCCTTCATCGCTTTCCTTCAGCGCGGGGACGTTCGGCGGCGGCGCGGGCGGCGGCGTCCCCATGATGTTTTCAAGAATCCATTTTCCGCGCAG
>JASHSD010000707.1 GCA_030036985.1 Bryobacteraceae bacterium | reverse complement strand
CTGAGCCGCTCACCACCAAGCTGAAAATGTACGAACTGCCCGACTGGCAGAATGCTACCGCCGAGATTCAGATCACGTCTCCGGCCGCCGACTCCCAGCAGTAATCACGCAAGTACGAAACGGGCGAGTTCGCGGTCCTTGCGGGCACGATCTACGTCGAATACCTGGCCGTGCATGACGATCCACACGCCGGGTTGCAGCACGCGCGCGGCAAAGAGGCCTTCAGTGAGATTCTGCAATCCGTCGGAGCGCTCGAAGCCGAGCGGCGTCATAGCGCCGGTCAGTATGATGGGGTGTTTCAGCTCGGCGATCCGCCGCTTCAATAATCGGCCGGTCTCGACCATCGTATCGGTGCCGTGCGTCACAACGACGGGCGCATCGGCAACCTTACCGCGCACCGTCGTCAATACCAGTTCGCGATCTTCGTCAGTCATTTCAAGGCTGTCTTTGTTCATAAGCGGCGTCACCTCGATGCGCACGTCCGGCAGGCGAAGCTGTTTGAGATAGCGGTCGATTTTCGCAATGAGGTTCTCCACTTGCCCGGTTTGCTCGGAGTAAATCTTCTCGATGGTGCCGCCCGTTGTGACCAGATGAATGGTAATCAGATGGATGGTTGCCTGCAACCAAGCAGTGTAGCGTTTGCGATGAAGGAAAATGGAGTCATGCGAGTGGCCGCGCTCCTCTTCGCCCTTGCCTGCGCCTCCTTCGCACAGCAGCCGGACGCGCGCTCCATCGTGGCGAAGGCCGTCAAGGCCGACGATCACAGCGACCGCCTTACGCGCGATTACACGTTCAAGCTGCGCGATGAAATTCGCGAGCTGGATGCGGCGGGAAACGTGAAGTCCGTCCACAGCACCCTAGACGAGGTACTCTACATCGCGGGGAAACGCTATTTTCGCCCACTCGAAGTCGACGATAAGCCTGTCCCCGCAGGCGAAGCTCGGCGCGAACAGGCGAAGATCGACCGCGCCGCCGCGGCCGCGAGCAAACTCAGTGACGCCGAGCACGAAAAGCGCATCGAAGACGCCGAGCGCGATCGAGCCAAACAGCGGGCGGAATACAAAGACCTTCCAGATGCATTTACGTTTCGCGTCCTGGGGCAGACGGCCATCGACGGCAGGCCGGTGTGGGAGATCTCGGCTTCGCCGCGCGCCGGCTATCACGGCGCGTTTCAGGTTATTTTCCACAGCGTCGAAGGCAAGATGTGGATCGACGAGAACGACGACAACTGGGTGCGGATCGAGGCGGACGTACTGAAGCCGTTTTCGCTGGGATGGCTGCTGGCGCGCGTCGCCGCCGGTACGCATCTTACTTACGAGATGATGCGGGTGAACGACGAGATGTGGGCTCCGAAGCGGATTTCGCTGAAGGCGACAGCGCGACTCTTGGTTTTGCGGAAGGTGCGCGTCGACCAGGAACTCACATTCAGCGACTACCGCAAGTTCCAGAGCGATTCGCGCTTGGTGGCCTCCGGCGACCAGCCATAGCGCTGTGGGGTCAGGGCTTCGGCCCTGCAAGCCGGGCTTCTGCCCGGCTGGACTCGCTCGAAAATTCGAACCCATTTCCTCTCCTGTACAATATTTCCTCTCCTGTACAATAAAGAGAACAATCTCCGTTCGCGTCCGGTCGCCGGAGCTGAACGATCCTGACATCCGCAAATGTTCGATAATCTGTCCGACAAACTGCAGCGTGTCTTCAAGAACCTGCGTGGCGAAGGCCGGCTCACCGCCGAAAACATGGAAAGCGCCCTGCGCGAAGTCCGCGTGGCGCTGCTCGAAGCCGACGTCAACTTCAAAGTCGTCAAACAGCTCATCGAAAACGTGAAGCAGCGGGCCATGGGGCAGGAAGTTCTCACCTCCCTCTCGCCTTCGCAACAGATCGTCGGCATCATCAACGAGGAACTCATCAAGGTCCTCGGCAGCCACGAATCGAAGCTGCGTTTCGCCAACGAGCCGCCGAGCGTCTTCCTGATCGTCGGCCTCCAAGGATCCGGCAAAACCACTTCGACCGGCAAACTGGCGCGCTGGCTCACGAAAAACGGCCATCGCCCGGAGCTGGTTTCGGTCGACGTCTATCGCCCCGCGGCTCGTCAACAACTGGCGATCATCGCCAAAGACATCAAGACTCCGATCTATCCTGGCGCACCCGAAGAAACCAAGCCTGTGGATCTCGCCCGCTCCGCTCGGCGCGAAGCGGTCAACAACGGCCGCGACGTTCTGCTGGTCGACACCGCCGGCCGTCTCCACATCGATGACCAGCTCATGACCGAGCTGAAGGAACTGAAGGCGCTGCTGAACCCGGTCGAAATCCTGTTCGTCGCCGATGCCATGACGGGCCAGGACGCGGTGAAATCGGCCGCCGAGTTCCACAACCAGCTCGGCATCACGGGCGTGATCCTGACGAAGATGGATGGCGACGCCCGCGGCGGCGCGGCGCTCTCGATCCGCAGCGTCACCGGTCAGCCGCTGAAGTTCGTCGGCATCGGCGAAAAGCCGGACGCCTTCGAGCAGTTCCATCCCGACCGCGCGGCTTCGCGCATCCTCGGCATGGGCGACATCGTCAGCTTCGTCGAAAAGGCGCAGGAAGCCTTCGACGGCAAGCAGCAGGAAGAAATGCAGCGCAAGCTGATCGAGAACGAGTTCACGCTCGAGGATTTTCGCGATCAGTTGAAGTCGCTGCGCAAGCTCGGCTCGCTCGAATCGATCCTCAAGATGATGCCGAAAACCGGCATGATGAAAGACCTGCAGAACATGCAGCCGGACGAAAAGGAACTGACCCGGATCGTCGCCATCATCGATTCGATGACGCCGCGCGAGCGCGAGAACCATATGATTATCAACGGAAGCCGGCGCCGCCGCATCGCCAAAGGCAGCGGCACTTCCGTGGAAAAAGTCAACGACCTGCTCAAGCAGTACGGGCAGGCCAGAAAGATGATGAAGAGCCTGTCCGGCAACATGGGTTTCCTCGGCAAGAAGCTGGGAAAGATGGGGCTGGGCAAGCTGGGACTCCCCGGATTCTGAATTTTTGAGGAAAATAGACAATAGATGCTGATGATCAGACTGGCGCGTTTCGGCGCCAAAAAGAAGCCGTTTTATCGCGTGGTCGTAATCGAGAAGGAACGCGCGCGCGACAGCCGCAACCTCGAAGTGGTGGGGCAATACAATCCGCTGACCACGCCGGCGCAGGTGAAGCTCGACCACGAGCGCATCGCCTACTGGACCAGGAACGGCGCCCAGCTGTCGGATACCGTCAGCCGTTTGCTGAAGAACAATCCGGCGCCGGCCGCCGTTTAAGGCGCCGCCGCGGGAAGGAGGGGGTCGATGAAACAGTTGATTGAGGATATTGCGAAGGCTCTGGTCGACATCCCGGAAGAAGTGACCATCAACGAGATCGAGGGCGAGCAGACCACAGTGCTCGAACTGAAGGTCGCTCCGAGCGATCTGGGCAAAGTGATCGGGAAACAAGGCCGGACGGCGCGATCCATCCGCACCATTCTGGGCGCGGCGGGGATGAAGCTGAACCGGCGGTTCACGCTCGAAATTCTTGAGTAGCGAGGCGTCCGGAAACGACGATTGGGTCGCGGTAGCGGTCCTTGGCCGCCCTCGCGGCAATCGCGGGGAAGTGACGGCGATCTCTCTTTCCGGCAAACCGGAACGTTTTGCGCGCCTGCGCCAGGTTTGTCTCGAATGCGCGAGTCTCGAAGGCGCGAGTCTCGAAGGCGCCGAACCGTCCTCGCGGGAAGTCGAGGAAGTCTGGGAGCACGACGGCGAACTGGTTTTCAAGTTCCGCGGCGTCGATTCGATTTCCGATGCGGAAAAACTGCGTGGAGCCGAGGTGCGCGTGCCGCGCGCGGAACGAATTCAGCTCGATCCCGGCGAATACTTTCATTCCGATCTGATCGGCTGCGAAGTGCGCGAACGGGCGTCCGGTCGCGTAGTGGGGAAGGTCACCAACTTTGAAGAATACGGCGGACCGCCGCTGCTCGAAATCGACGGAGGCCGCGTTCTGATCCCGTTTGTGAAGGCGATCTGCGTCGACATCCGCCCCGAGGAGAAGCTGATCCAGGTTGATTTTCCCGAAGGACTCGAAGATCTGAACGCGGCATGAAATTCCATCTCCTGACCATCTTTCCCGGCTTCTTCGACGGGCCGTTTCGATATGGCGTGGTCGCCCGCGCCGGGGTGGAAGTGCACATCCACGATCTGCGCGACTGGACCAACGATCCGCATCGCACGGTCGACGACCGGCCTTTCGGCGGCGGTGAAGGGATGGTGCTGAAGCCGGAGCCGATCTTCGCAGCAGTCGAGACCATCTGGCCGGAGCGCCACGAAAAACAGAAGGTGATCCTGCTCTCCGCGCAGGGACGCAGGTTCTCGCAACAGATCGCGCGTGAATTGCTCGAAAACGAAGAACTGCTGCTGATCTGCGGGCGCTATGAAGGCGTGGATGAACGCGTCGCCGAGCATCTGGCTGACGACGAGTTATCGATCGGCGATTATGTTCTCAGCGGAGGCGAACTCGCCGCGGCCGTGATTGTCGACACAATCGCGCGGCTGCTGCCGGGGGTGGTGGGGAACTCCGATTCGACTGTGAACGAGTCTTTCGAGCGGGGAATACTCGATTGTCCGCAGTGGACACGCCCCGCCGAGTTCCGCGGCTGGAAGGCGCCGGAAATTCTTTTGGGTGGGAACCACGCGGAGATCCGGAAGTGGCGCCAACAGGCCGCAATGGAAAAGACAACGCGTCTCAGACCCGATTTGCTGGCAAGATTGGCGAAATAATCGAATGAGTAATCGGCCGGAGCCGATTGAATAACCTATGAGTCCGTACCGTTCACGGCGGGAGTGACCGCCTGAAGCGAGCGCGAGATGGCAATTCTTACCAGCTGACTGCGGGTGCGCACGCCGGTCTTATCGAACAACTGCTGCACCACGGCCTTCACCGAGCTCTCGGAGATCTTCAGATCCTCGCCGATCTTTCTGTTCGAGAGACCGCCAAGTATTCCGAGCAGAACCCTCTGCTCCCGTTCTGTAAGACCATCTGTGTCGAAGCGTTGTTCTTCGGGGGGATATCGTTCGGCCATCTGCCGGACGACCCGGGAGTCGATCCACATCTCGCCTTCGGCCACCGTCCGGATGGCTTTGATGAGCCGGTCCGCCGAATCGGACTTGAGGAAGACCCCCGACGCGCCCAGCCTCAGCGCCCGCGCTGAATTGAATGCGTTCGTCACCGCCGTGAGCACCAGAAATTTTCCGGCGAATCCGGAGCGCGCGGCGACGGACATGAATTCGCCGGCATGCCGGGCTTCCGGTTCGAACTCAATTAAAACCACATCCGCCGCCGAACGATCGAGCATCTCCTCCGCCTCGGCGCCCATGGCGCACTCGCCCGCCAGTTCGAAATCCGGCTCCAGGGCGAGAAAGCGGCCCAAGCTCGCTCTGAACAATGCCTGATCCGCCAACAGCAACAGGCGAATCCTTTTCTTTGGGGCTGATTGCGAATCAGGCGACTCCATGCTCGGAATAGTACGGTGAACATGAAGGGGTTGCCAAGCGCTTTGCCCGAAAGATCAGATAAGTTAGCCAAAAGACGAGACTCTTGTCCAAAAGAACGTTGACGCACCGCCATTACTTCAATCCAATCGTTTTTACTGTCCAAAAGATAAGGCTGTTTGGAGGCAAGATATGTGGCGCCGCGGTCCCGAAGGAAGCTAAAGTCGAGTTCGGATGCGCGCCAACCGTTCTATTCTGCATTTCATTCCACTCAGCGGCTGCATCGCGTACAGCATTCTGGTGCAGAGCGCTTTCGGGCAGGTCACTTATACATGGGACCAGGTCAAGGCGAAATTCGAATCGACCAATCCCACGCTGCAGGCCGCTCAACTCAGCATCGATGAATCGAAGGCAGCCGAGATCACGGCGTATCTGCGCCCCAATCCCGATTTCACCATGCTCGCCGACGGCACGCAGATCGCGCCGAACCAAGGCGTCTGGAGACCGTTGTCGGGCACCGATTACTCGCCCAGCATCAGTTACCTTCATGAGCGGCAGCACAAACGCGAACTGCGTCTCGAAGGCGCGAAAATTTCCACCGACATCTCCGCCTCTTCCTATCAGGATCAGCAGCGCGGTCTCGTCTTCACCCTGCGCACCGCATTCGTACAGGTGCTGCAGGCGAAAGCCTTCCTCGCAAACGCGAAAAAGAACCTGGACTACTGGGATCACGAGTTGAGCGTCGACCGCACGCGTCTCGCCGCGGGCGATATCGCACAGGTGGATCTGAATCAACTCATCCTGCAGCGCATCCAGTTCGAATCCGATTTCGAAACCGCG